>BEIR01000050.1 GCA_002898855.1 bacterium HR41 | reverse complement strand
CCCGACCTCGGCGCCGGTTGCTCGCTCGCCGAGTCGATCACAGCCGAAGAGCTGCGCGCTTGGAAGCGCAAGCACCCGGGTGCGATCGTCGTGATGTACGTCAACACGAGCGCCGAGGTCAAAGCCGAGAGCGACTACTGCTGCACCTCCTCGAACGCCGTCCAGGTGGTGGAACACGTCCGCCGCGAGCACGGCGACGACGTCGAGATCCTCTTCGGCCCCGACATGTGGCTGGGCGCCTACGTCGAGCGGATGACCGGGCGCAAGATGCACGTTTGGACCGGCGAGTGCCACGTCCATGCGGGTATTCGTCCCCAGGACATCGCGCGCGTGCGCGCCGAGCATCCCGAGAGCGAGTTCCTGATCCATCCCGAGTGCGGTTGTTCGACGCAGGTGATGGAGTACGCCGCTTGCGGCGACGTCGATCCCGAGCGCACCTTCATGCTCTCGACGAGCGGGATGATCCGCCACGCACGCGAATCGAAGGCGCGCGAGTTCGTTGTCGCCACCGAGACCGGCCTCCTCTACGGGCTCGAGAAGGCCAATCCGGGCAAGCGCTTCTACCCTGCGAACCCCGATGCGATCTGCCCGTACATGAAGATGATCACGCTCCGCAAGCTGCGCGACACGCTGCGCAACCTCGCGCCCGAGGTGCGTGTTCCCGACGACATCGCCGAGCGCGCCCGCATCCCGATCGAGCGGATGGTCGCGATCGGGCGCTGAGCCCGCTCACGCGTTGCGGGCGGCTGCGCCTGCTCGCTGCGCTAGCGCACCAGCTGAAGGAACGCACACCGAACGCACACCGAGCGCTAGTTCCCCGGCTGGCGCGGGTGCTGGCGCGCCCAGCGCTCGATTTTGTGCGAGCCGGTGATCACTTCACCGTCGTCGGTGACGAGCACCGGTACCCATTGCTGTCCCGTCAGCTCGCGGACCTCGCGGCGGCCGCGCGTGAAGTTGAGGAAGCTGGGCAGGAAACCGAGGCCGTAAGCCTTGACGACCTCGGGTTCGTAGCCCGCCTCGCGCAGGGCGTGGTAGGCACGTCCGCACGGGTGACCGCCCGGTCGCGGGCCGGGCCGCCACGTGCCCCAACAGACGTACAGCTTCATCGCCGTAGCGCCCCGTTCACGAACCCGCGCTCACGAGCGCGCCTCGCTTTTCTGCTCCGCTCGCTCGCTCTCCGGTAGGTGCACACCCGTGCCCGCGGCAGCGAAGCGCGATCCGACCGGGACGGCTCCGACGCCGCCGCGCGCCGCTCGTACTCCTGCCGACGGCCGATCGCGTCGAGCAGCAGGCGGTCGGTGCCGAAGAGCTTGGCGCTGAACCGCTGCGCCCGCTCGGGCAGGAGCTGGATGATCTTGCCGACGACACCCACCGAGCGCGGCACGTGCACGTTGAAGCGCGGACGCTCGAGCGCAGAGACGATCTCGGCAGCGACATCGTCGGGCTTGACCTTCTTGAAGCCACGCGCGTCGCGGATGCCCTGACCGAGCTCGGTGTCGACGACGACCGGCATCACGCAGCTGACCTGAAGGCCGTGCTCTTCGTACTCGAGCGCCAGCGCCTGGCTCAGCCCGACAACCGCGTGCTTGGTGGCACAGTAGGTGGCGATCCCGGGGAACCCCGATTTGCCGGCCTGCGAAGCGATGTTCACGAGATGGCCGCCGCGCCCACGCTCGAGCACTCGGCGCACGAACAGCTTCGAGCCGGTGAGCACACCGCGCAGGTTGATGTCGATCTGGCGATCCTCCGCCCCCTCGTCCTCCTCGTGGAAGCGGTTGACGTGCATGATCCCGGCGTTGTTGATGAGCACGTCGAGCTCGCCGAGATCGCGTTCGACATCGGCGAGGAAGCGCTCGAACGCGTCGCGATCGGTGACGTCGACGTAGTAGGCGCGCGTTCCGCCACCGAGCTCCTCGGCGGTGCGGCGTGCGAGCTCGAGGTCGATGTCGCCGATCGCCACCCGCGCCCCGCGGCGCACGAGCGCCCGCGCCGTCGCTTTGCCGATTCCCCGTGCACCACCGGTGATCGCCACCACTCGGCCAGCGATCGGTTGCGTCGCCTTGGCCATATCGCCCCTCCTCCTTGCTCCTGACGCCACGTCGAACGGCTAAGCCAATTCTGCACGCTGCAGCGCTCTTTTGCTGTACAGCCAACCAGCAGCGCTGTCGGGAGGGAGCGAGCGGCCAGCGGCGGCGGCGATCGGCCGGCCGATCTCTTGCGCACGGCGTGCGACGGCGTTCGGGTAGCGTGCGGCGGCGTGGCAACTGAGTTCCTCTATCCGGCGCGGCGCAGCGGCGAGGTGGAAGAGCTCGCGAACGCGCTCCGACCGTGGGAGCTAGCGCAACGCGAGCGGCCGTGGGTCGGTCTCAACATGGTCGCGAGCGTCGACGGCAAAGCCACCCTCGGGGGGCTTTCGGGAGGGCTTTCGAGCGACGCCGACCGCGAGCTTTTTCACCTTTTGCGAACGCGCGTCGACGCGGTGATGGTGGGCGCCGGCACCTTGCGCGCCGAGCGCTACGGGCGGCTCATAAAAAGCGACGAGCTGCGCGCCCGCCGTGAGCGCGAAGGGCTCGATCCCGACCCGTGGGCGGTGGTCGTATCGGCACGGCTCGACATTCCCCACGACCTGCCGCTTCTGCACACCCCGGGGCAGCGCGTGATCGTGGCCACGGCGAGCGAGCGCGAGCTCCCTCCCTGCCCCGCCCAGGTCGAGTACCTGCGCGTCGGCGACGACCTGCCGCTGCTCTGCGCCCACCTGCGCGAGCGCTACGGAATCCGCGCGGTGCTCTGCGAGGGCGGGCCGACGCTCAACTCCTACCTGTTCGCGGCCGGCCTCGTCGACGAGCTGTTTTTGACCGTCAGCCCGCTCGTCGTCGGCGGCAGCGGGCTGACCATCGTCGCCGGGCGCGAGCTTGTCGCCGAGGTGCAGCTCGAGCCGCTGGCGCTGGCGCTGGCCGACGGTGCCCTTCTCTCGCGCTGGCGCGTCGTGCGCTGACCGGCGCCGGTCGCTGCGGCTAGAGGTCGAAGACCCGCCCGTCGGGGCCGAGGTTGGCGATGAGCGTGCCGTCGACGCGCGCCTCCTGGCCCCAGCACTGGTGGATGTGACCGCACACGCACAGCGGCGGGCGCTTGCTCTCGATCGCGCGCAGGATTGCGCGACTGCCGAGACCGTCGTCGCAGTGGCCGTAAGGCGGCGAGTGGACGACGAGAACCGCGCCCTCGGGCATCGCGTCGAGCGACGCCTCGGCCTCTTGCTCGGAGAGGTCGTGGCTCCAGTCCCACGGCGTCTCCGGAATCCCGCCGCCGAGGCCGAAGAACACCCGCCCCGCGAGCTCCACCTGCTCGCCGTGGAGGACGTGCGCGTGCGGCCACTCGGAGCACGCTGCGCGCAGCGCCTGGTCGGTCTCATTGTTGCCGGGAACCAGCACCGTCGGCGTCTCGATCGCGGCCAGCGCGGCGATCGTCTCCTCGAGGCCGCGGTGGACGCGAGCGAAATCGCCGGCGCCGACGACCACGTCGACCTCGCGCGCCCGCTCGACGAGCCGTCGCGCACGGTCGGTGTCGCAGTGGATGTCGCTGAAGGCGAGAATCCGCACGACCCCGCGATCCTAGCCGCCGCGCTGCGGCTCGTTCCTATCCGGCGCGGTGGGGGGAACGTTGCAGGTCGCGCAAGCGCGGTTGCAGACGGTGTCGGGCGGCGCGCGGTGCGCTAACGGTTGGCGGCCGTGGCCACCGTCCGCACCGTTCGCCGTGTGTCGCCTTCGCGTACGCTCGCTGCGATGAACGCTGGCGCCGTGCCTTCGGCCGCGTCCCGCGCCGTCGTCGAGTTCCGAGACGTGACTCACGTCTACGAACGCGGCGTGGTGGCGCTCGACCGTGTGTCGTTCCAAATCGGCCGCGGCGAGTTCGTGTTCCTGGTCGGGCCGACCGGTTGCGGCAAGTCGACCTGCATCCGTCTGCTGCTCAAAGAGATCGAACCGACCGAGGGCGAGGTGGTGCTCGCCGGCCGCCGCCTCTGCGAAATCCCGCGCTCGCGCATCCCCCAGCTGCGGCGCAACATCGGCTGCGTCTTCCAGGACTTCAAACTTCTGCCCGACCGCACCGTCTACGAGAACGTCGCCTACGCGCTGCGCGTGATCGGCGAGCCGCGGTCGGAGATCCGTCGCAAGGTGCCCGACATCCTGCGCCTCGTCGGTCTGGCGACGAAGCTCCACAACTACCCACACGAGCTCTCGGGTGGCGAACAGCAGCGGGTGTCGATCGCGCGCGCGTTCGTCAACCACCCGCCGCTGCTGCTCGCCGACGAGCCGACCGGCAACCTCGACCCCGAAACCTCGCTCGGGATCATGCAGCTCATCCACCGTATAAACCGCACCGGCACGACCGTGATCGTCGCAACCCACGACCACGAGATGGTCGACCGCATGCGCCGGCGCGTGATCGAGCTAAGCGAGGGGCGGGTAGTGCGCGACGAGCGCGCCGGTCGCTACAAGCCGGCGGCTGCCCCCGCCCACCCGACCGTCCCCCACGGCACCAGCGGGCCGGGGGCGATGATTCCGCGGCTGCAGGGCGAAAGCGGGGAGCGCGCGTGAGTTTCGGCTTCTTCCTGCAAGAGGCGCTTCGCAGTCTCGCGCGCACGCGCGCGCCGGCGCTGGCGGCTGCCCTGACCGTGCTTTTGACGACGCTCGTGCTCGGCGTGTTCATACCGGTCGTACAGGCCACCACCGGCACGGCGAACGAGGTGCGGGGACGGATCGTCGTAGACGTCTACCTAGAGGACGGCATATCGCCAGCCGACCGCGAGCAGGTGCGCAGGGCGATCGAGCGCATCGGGAACGTCAAGTCGGTGACCTACATCTCGAAGGACGAGGCGCTGCGCATCGCCGAACGCCGCAACCCCGAGGCGTTTCGCGAGGGCGTGAAGCTGCTGGGCCGCAACCCGTTGCCCGCCTCGTTCCGCATCGTGCCCCGCGACCCCGGGCGGGTGGTCGAGATCATCGACCGCCTGGCGCCGCGCGACCAGCGGGGCGTGCGCCGTCCCGACCTGCCGGGAATTCAGGAAGTCCGCAACCGCGAGGACGACACCGAGCGCATCCTCACGGCGACCTCGGTGGTCAAGGCGGCGACCGGTGTGCTCGCGGCGCTGCTCGCGTTCGCGGCGGTGGCGCTAATTGCGAACACGATCCGGCTGTCGATCTTCGCCCGGCGTCGCGAGGTCGAAGTGATGCGGCTGGTCGGGGCGACGAACTGGTCGATCCGCTGGCCCTTCGTGATCGAGGGCGTGATCGTCGGGCTGGTGGGGGCGCTCGGCGCGGTCGCTCTTTTGTACGTGACGAAGCAGGCGGTGCTCGACCCGCTCGCCGACCGCTTCGCGCTGATCGCAGCCCCGCAGACGATGCCGTTCCCGGCGCTAGCGGCGCTGCTGTTGCTGGCCGCCGCCGCGGTATCGGCGGCGGGAAGCGCCCTCACCTTGCGACGCTTCCTGCGCGTCTAGCGGCGAGAGCGGCGGTCGCTGCGCGGGGCGGCGTAGACAGTGACGTCGTTCGCTTGCGAGATCCGGTAAGTGAAGACCGGTCGCAAGCGCCGCTTCGCGAGGCCCGCCAGGAGCGCCCAGCCGTCGACCGCGTGGTACGGCGCGAGCGTGCGGCCGGCGACCACATAGCGCGCGCGAGTGAGTGCGTCCTTCAACGCGGGTCCTTGCGAGGGTGGCGCGAGGAGCTAGGGTGCCAGTCGGCCGCTACGCAGGGCCGCGAAACGCTGCGATTCCGCGTTGAGCAATGCGTCGTCGCGTGCCAGCAGAGTCGGTTTGTCGCTCACTACAGCGAGCACACGTCGTGCTAGTCGGTCGCTGTTAGGTGGCTCGCACTCGCAGCCCATCGCTGAGCGCGCCTGCTGGAGTCCGGGTGGGCCGAGCTGCCAGAGCGGTCGCTGCCCGACACTTGCCGCAGGTAGCGCATCGAGCAAGGCAAGCCAGCCGCAGAAGTAAGCGACACCCGCCAGCACAACGACCGAAAGCCCCGCAAGCCGGCCGCCGGCCGACCGCTCCGTCGCGCGGGCGGGGGGCAACCGCGAACGCAGCAAGGCATACCGCGAGCGCAATTGCCGGTAGCGCGAAGCCAGTGCCGGCGTTAGTTGAGGTGGCAAGGCCGGTCATCGCGCATAGCGCCGTGATTGCCATCAGCAGCGCTGGCCGCCGCGACCGGTCATTGCGAAGTGCGCGGAGCAGACCCAGAGCGGTGAGCGCCAGAAGCGCGATCGCCACGAGCCAGCCGGTTTCGTTCGCGGTCCAGTCGAAGCGTTCCCGCGCGCGTTCGAGCAAACCGGCCTCGTGGGTGAAGGGCGACTCGCCGTAGCCGGCGGTGGTGAGGTAGCGCAGGGCCGATGCGCCCGCCGCCGCCCACCACGGCGTCGCCACTAACACCGCGCTCGAGCAAGCGACGAGCGCGCCCCGCAACCGCTCGCGCCAGTCGCCGTGACGAGTCAGTTGATCTCCGGCTACTGCCGCGATTAGAGCGCCGGCGTAGAGGGGACCGATCACCCGCGCGACGCAGAGCAAGCCGATCGCCAAACCGAAGACAGCGCTTGCGACCAGCGACCGTAGCCCGCGCGAGAGCATGTACGCGGCAAGCGCCGCGACAGTCAGGGCGGCAGAAGCGAAGGCGAAGTGGAACATCGCCGCCCAGGCAAGGAGCGGTGGTGCGCTCGCGGCTGCGGCGGCCGCGAGCGCGAGGCGCGCGCCGGCGAGGCCGAGCGCCCTCAGCAGCACCGTGCAACTTGCCGCTAGCAGGAGCACGAACGGGAGCTGCGCGAGCGTGAGCAGGTGTGGCGACGGATCGATGGCAGCAAGTGGCGCAGCGAGGGTCGGCACGAGCGGTGCGTTCTGCCCGAAGGCACGCCACGCCTCGACAAGGGCGGCCGGACCCTTGGCCAGCGCTCGTGCGAACTCGTGCGCCTGGCGCGCGTTGAGGTAGTCGTCGACGTTCGCGAAGCCGTGCTGCCAGCGGGCGGCGAGGACGACCAGGAAGGCCACGAGCGCGACGGCACAGGCGATCGCAGCCGCCCGTCTGCTCGATCGCGTCGTCGTGCCCATAACGGACGCGCGCGGCTGCCCGGCAGGCGCCTGGCCGCGCGCGGGCTCAGCGCGCGGGGCGGGGGCAGCGCCACTGCTGCACACGGACAATCACCGTCGATGCTCGTCGCTCGTACAGGGGGCAACGCTTCGAATGCGGGTCGATCCTCGCGCGGTCGCTGTGCCCGGGCAAGTTGGGCGGCCGACTTTGCAGCGCGACTCACGAGCGCGCGGTCGCGGTCCGTCGCGCGCCGGCCGCTACGCGCGTTCCTCCGGCCGGCGCAGTGCGCTCACGCTCGCACGGGCCGGTCCGGCGATCTGCTAAACAGCCTCGTGTGGATTTCGGCGTGCGCAGGGGGAGGCGGTTCGTTTCGTCGGCTGTGCCTGCGTTGCGGTGCGACGCAGCGCTCGGTTCGCGCCTCGGTCTGTGAGTAGCGGGGCGTGAGGCGGCGACGGCGCACGACCTCCCCGGCCGCGGTTTTGGCGCTCGGCGTGATCGTGCTCGTGTGCGGGATCTGGCTCGGCGGGCACCCGGAAACG
>BEIR01000049.1 GCA_002898855.1 bacterium HR41 | reverse complement strand
CCCCACCAGCTCGCGCGCGTGGTGTTGCTCGAGCAACTTTTCCGCGCCCACAAGATCCTTGCCGGTGAGCCTTACCACTACTGAAGCCGGCCGCGGAGCGGCGCCGGCCGCTCCGAGCGGTGGCCGGCTCCGTGTGGCGTCCGCCTGCCCGAGCGGCGTCGGCCGCTCCGAGCGGTGCCGGCGCGGCGGAGCGGTAATCTCGGCGACCGTCGTGGCGACCCGAGCCGACAGCGCCTGCGACCCGATCGCTTCGCTGCGCGACGCGGTGGTAGCGGCAGCTCGCACGCTCGCCGACGGCGAGCTCCCGCGGCTGCCGACGCTCGATCGGCCGCCCAAGCTCGAGCTCGGCGACTTCGCTACCAACGCCGCGATGCTGCTGGCGCCGCTCGCGCGCTCGGCGCCGCGCGAAGTGGCGCCGCGACTGGCGGCTGCGCTCGCCGACGAGCTCGGCGAACGTCTCGCGGCGGTCGACGTCGCGGGGCCAGGTTTTCTCAACCTGCGGCTCGCGGACGCGTGGTTCAAGCGGGCGCTGGCGCAGGTGCTCGCCGCGAGCGAGGCGTACGGGCGTCCGCTCGCCGCCGGGCCGCGCGAGCGGATCCTGGTCGAGTTCGTAAGCGCCAACCCGACCGGCCCGATCACCGTCGCTTCGGGCCGCCACGCCGCCTACGGCGACGCCCTTTGTCGCCTGCTCGAGTTCTGCGGCCACACCGTCGAGCGCGAGTACTACGTGAACGACGCCGGCTCACAGGTCGAGCGGTTCGCCCGCTCGATCGCGGCGCGCGCGCGTGGCGAAGAGCCGCCGGAGGACGGTTACCGGGGCGACTACGTCGCCGAGCTGGCAAGGGCGATCGACGGCGCCGCCGACCTCGACACCGAAACGCTCGCGCGCCGCGGTGTCGAGGCGATGATGGCGTCGGTAAAGGGCACGCTCGAGCGTTTCGGTGTGCGGATGGACCGCTACTTCTCGGAGCGCTCCCTGCACGAAAGCGGCGCGATCGAGCGGGCGCTCGAGCAGCTCGCGCGCGCCGGTCACACCTACGAAGCGGACGGGGCGCTGTGGTTGCGCACCACCGCCTTCGGCGACGACAAAGACCGTGTCCTGCGCCGCTCGAACGGCGAGTACACCTACTTCGCCGCCGACATCGCGTACCACGCCGACAAGCTCGCGCGCCTCGCTGCAGCCAGCCCCGAGGGCGGTTACCGGGCGATCGATGTGCTCGGCGCCGACCACCACGGCTATGTCGGCCGCATGCGCGCCGCCTGGCAGGCGCTCGGCGGCGAGAGCGACCGCCTCGAGCTCGTGATCATGCAGCTGGTGCACCTCGTCGAGGGCGGCAGCAGGGCGCAGATGTCGAAACGCGCCGGCACCGTCGTCACGCTCGACGAGCTCGTCAGCGATATCGGTGTCGACGCTGCGCGGTGGTTTTTGCTCTCGCGCAGCCACGACACGACGCTCGAGCTCGACCTCGACCTGGCGCGCAGCCAAGCCCAGGAGAACCCCGTCTTCTACGTCCAGTACGCGCACGCTCGCATCGCCAGCATCCTCCGTCGCGCCGGGACCGACCGCGAGGCAGCTGTCCGCCGCTGCGACGTCGAGGCGTCGCCGGAGACGCTGGCGCCGGCGGCACGCGAGCTTCTTTTGAAGCTGTTCGCCTTCCCGTCCGAGGTCGGCGAAGCCGCTGCGCTGCGCGCGCCGCACCGCCTGACCGCCTACCTGCTCGAGCTGGCGCGCGCGTTCTCGGCTTTCTACCGCGACTGCCGCGTGCTCGGCGCGGAGGAAGAAGGGGGAGACGAGGACTTCCGTTTGGCGGTGTGCGTGGCGGTGCGCGACACGCTCGCCCGCGGTCTGGGGCTGCTCGGTATCGCGGCACCCGACGAGATGTAGCGGCGGGGCGTCGGCGCGGCGGTCGGCAGCCGGATTGGCGACCGGGCGCCCGTGTGGCGCCGGGCGTGGCGCGAACCGACCGGCGCTTACTGGGCTCGCGTCTAGGTACGATCGGCGCGTGGCTCGGGCGCAGGGACTCGCGCTGGCCTTCACGGTGGCAATAGCGCTCGCGATCGCGTTCACGGTTGCGCCAGGAGCGGAAGCAGCGCGCACAGCACGGATCGAGCGCTACGTGGCGATCGCCGGGGCGCCGGCACCGGGGGCGGTGCGCTACGACCGAGTCTTCGTGTACCAGGTCGGGGCGCGCAGGGCGCGCACCGTGCTCGTGCTCGTGCCTGGTTTCCTGGGCGGGGCCGGCACGATCGCGCCGGTCGCGCGCGATATCGCCGCACGGTTGCCGGCCACCCAGGTGTGGGTCGTCGACCGCCGCGAGCAGGCGCTCGAGGACCAGCGCGGCTTCGCCCGCCGCAGCGCCAGCGCCGCTTACGACTACTACTTCGGCGGCAAGTACAGGCGTGTGCGCGGGCTCGACGTGCCCTACGCCTCGGAGTGGGGGCTCGCCGTGCAGCTCGCCGATCTGCGACGCGTGGTCCTTGCCGCGCGCAAGGGTGGGCGTCGGGTGGTGCTCGGCGGCCACTCGCTCGGCGCTTCGACGGCGCTCGCCTACGCGGCGTGGGACTTCGCCGGCCGGCCGGGTTACCGGGACATAAGGGGGCTCGTGCTGATCGACGGCGGCTTGCTCGGCACCTTCCAGTCGGCCGACGCCGAGCGCGCCCGCCGCGAGCTCGACGAGATGCGCCGCGGCCAGGTGTTCGAGGACGTGCTCGGCCTCGGTGTTCCCGAGCTCGCTGGGATCTTCGTGCAAACCGCAGGGCTCTACGCGCTCCGCGCCCCCGACGCGCCGGCCAAACTCCAGCCGCTGGTACCGGCGGCGTTCCGGCCGGCGTTCACCGTCACCAACGAGGCGCTTGTCGGTTACGCCTTCGACCGCGACACGTCGCCGCCGGGGTTCGAGTTCGTTCGCGTGCGGGCAGGGAGGCTCGCGGCGGCGGGCGACCCGCGCTCGTGGGTGAGCGGCGAGCGCACCCCGATCGAGCGGCTGGTGCGAGCGATGGCGGCGACGAAACCGGATTTCATCGAGTGGTACTTCCCGCGCCGCTTGCGGCTCGACGTCGACGCTGCGAACGACCTGCGCAGGACCGCGGCGGCGAAGATCCTTGGGCTGCGGCTGCGCTGGGCGCGACGGGTCGACGTGCCGCTCTACGCCTACCAGACCGACCTCACCGGCGGTCGCGTGTTGCGGGGAGCGCGCCGTTTCGTCGCGATCTCGCGTGTGCGCCGCTACCGCCTCGTCGACGATCCCGGGGCGAGCCACCTCGACCCGGTCGTCGGCGATCCCCGCTCGAACCGCTTTCTCAAGACCGTCGTGCCGTTCCTGCGCGAGCTCGAGCGCAAGTAACGCCGCTCGACGACGAAACGCCGACCGCGCTGATAGCCGCTGGCCGCCGCTAGAGCCGGCTGAAGATGTTGATCCCGAGGTCGTCGAGCAGCGACAGAGCTTCCGCGTTGAGACGCGTGAGCTCGTCGGTGTAGAGCAGCACGCCCATCGCCACCAGCACCGCGCCGGCGACAACCGCTACGGCCCGCCAGCGGTTGCGCAGCCAGCGAAACAGCGGTGCGACGCGTGCGAACGCCACCGCACACAGCAAGAACGGCACGGCAAGGCCGGCTGCATAGGCAGAGAGCAGCAGGGCGCCCCGGCCGACGGTCTCCTCGGTGCTGGCAGCGGTGAGGATCGCTCCCAGCGTCGGTCCGGTACACGGGAGCCAGGCGACCGCGAAGGCGAGGCCGGCGACGACCGGACCACCAGTGCGTGCGCGTGCCACGAGCGCCCGCGGCCGCCACTCGCGGCCGCTACCGGGGCGCAGCGCTCCTACGACGAACATCGCCCCGAGTGCCACGATCGCGACGCCGGCGATCTTCTGCAGCAGCGTGCGGTGGTCTTGGAGGAGCTGCCCGAGCCCGGTGGCGGTGAGACCGAGTGCGATGAACATCGCGGAAAACGAGGTGCAGAACACGAGCGCTGGCGCGACCACGCGCAGGCGCCCGCGCCCCGCTTCGATGTCGGCGAACGACACCCCGGATATGGTCGACAGATACCCGGGCACGAGCGGCAACACGCAGGGCGAGACGAAGGAAACGAGACCGACGGCGAAGGCAGCGGCAACGCTGGCGTCGGGCGCGCTGGCGGCTGGGGGAAAGAGCGCGCTTGCAGCTACCACGTTGGCGCTCACCACAGGCCGCTGCGCTCGAGCGCACGCTCGACGCGGGGATCGTTGGGATCGCCGACGCAGCCCGCGGCCCCGGCGCCTGCGTCGTCCGCGGCGTTCCGGGTGCGGCGTGCGCGCTGCCACCGGCGCAGACCGAAAGCGAGGCCCACGAACGCGGCTGCGACCCCCACTACCGGGACGGTGTAGGACAGGGTGCGGGTGCCCTCGTCGGGCGGCACGGCGAGAACGCGTGGCCCGAACTCGGCGACGAGCGCCCGTTTGATCTGTTGCTTGTCGTAGCAGCGGTCGACCAGCCGCTGGATGAACGCGCGCTCGCGTTCGGCCTGCGGCGCCTCGGTCGCAAGGCCGAGCGGCGTCCCGCACACGGGGCACATCACCTCGTCCTCGACGTCGGCGAGAGTCGTCTTCGGGCAGGCGAGCGCGGCGGGCGTGAGCGCGACAGCGCACAGCGCCACGAACGCCGCCACAGCGGCGGTCGCGGCGAAGCGGTTGCGAGAGGATCGTGCCACCGCCGCAAGCGTAGAAGCGCCCGCCGCCTCGACGGCGACTATCCTCTTTTTGCCGCCGCGCCACCAAGCGGCGCCACAAGCCGTGCGGACGTAGCTCAGTTGGTAGAGCGTCGGCTTCCCAAGCCGAAGGTCGCGGGTTCGATCCCCGTCGTCCGCGCTCGCAAGGCCCCTGCAAAAGGCGGGGTTGTAGGGGCCGGTGAGCACGACCCGCGTTGCCGCCACGTGTCGCCCTAGCGCCGTACCTAGCACACGGGACCCGCCCTCTACAAACGTGGTCTTTCTGATAGAGACTTTTGCTGTCTAAGAGAGAACCTGGTCTATCCGATTGTCTGACACACGTTGGCGAAGGATTTCTGTCGCTGTCCGAGGTTCGTGCTGTTGGCGATTGGTGTCGCCGCTCTTGCCTTCGTCGTCGCGCCCACTGGCGTGGGCGGCGCTGCGACGCCGGTGGACGGCAAGCTTGGTACCCGCGGCACCGCGCAGCCCGAAACCACCGCGCCGCTCGCGCGCGGCGGGGCGCTGCGACGCGAGCTCGAGGAGGCGCTCGCTCGCACGCTCGACTACTGGGTTGCGCGGCAGCGTGCCGACGGCACGTTCCCCGACCCCTTTCGCCCCTGGTGCCCGCGCCGCTGCGGCGGCTACGACGAGGCGATCCTCGGCTATGCGCTCCTCGCCCACGGTCTGCGCAGCGGTCACGGGCCGTGGATTGCGGCGGGCGTGCGGGCGCTGCGGGGGGTGCTCGCCGTTCCCGCCACTAACGAAGGCGTCTTCGAACCGTTCGCGGTCGCGTCGTCGTACAGGCTGTTGACAGATTGGGGGGCCGAGGAGCGCACGGGGACCAGCGGTGGCGGCGGCACCATGGAGAGGGAGCTCGTCTCGCTCGCTGGCAGCTTGCGGGACCGCCTCCGCCACCTCCGTCCGCTCTACGTACGCGGCTCGGGACGACCGTGGAACAAACCCTTCGTCGAGGCTGTCGCCGCCCTCGTCATCGCAAGATCCGACGTCGCCGGCTACGGACCCAAGGGAACCTTCGCTGGAGATGCCGCTGAGCTCGTGCCGATCGCCTTCGACTACGTCGTGCGGCGGTCGCGCGAGCTCGCCGATCGCAGCGCCACGGCAACGCCGACCGGCACGGCGGCAGTCGTTTCCGACCCCCCGTACTACCCGGCCGCGTACCACGCGTTGACGACGGCGTTCCTGGCACGGGCGCGCGAAATGCTCGGCGGTCTCCCGGTGCCCGACCGCGGCCGCTCGATCCCCACCCTCGACGGCACGATCCGGCAAGCGGTGCGTGCTCTCGCGTACCTCGCGGCTCCCGACGGCGATATCGCCTGGCGCGGCCGCTCGCAAGAACAGAGCTGGGCGCTCGTGTTCGCTGCCTTCGCGGCTGCGCGCCAGGGCGGCGCCTGCGACCAGAAGCTGGCAGCTCTCGTGATCAAGCGCCTGTTGGCGCGATACCGGCGTGCCGACGGCACGCTCGCGATCACGCCCGCCGTCGCGAGCGACGTCACCGAAGCGCGCGCCTACGACCTGCCCGCCGAGCTCGGCCTCGACTGGTACGTGAGCGAACCGGCATACAGCGGGCTGACGTTGACTGCAGGGGCTTGGCTGCTTGACGCGCTCGACCGCGCCGGCACGCCTAGCGCGGATCGTGGCCGGAGGGTCGTGTCGTGCCGCCTGCCCAGTGAGCGCGAGGGGGCATGGCTTGTCGGGCGTGGACGCGCCGCGGTCGCCGTTGCACGGGGCCGCGAAGACTGGGTCGCGTTCGGGGCGCGAAGCGCCGGTGACTTGCGCGTCGACGTCGGGCTGCTCGCCTGGAAGCACCGCGACCGGAGCGGGCACTGGCGCGACGCAATCCCTCTGCGCCCGATCGGAGCGGGGAGCGGCGGGCCGCTGCTGTTGCGGGCGGGTCGAGCCGCCGCCGGCGAGCTGGCTTGGCTTCGTTGGCGGCGCGACGGCCGCATTCTCGTCGGCAGTGTGTGTTTCCGCGAGCAGCCAGGATTGCCGGGGCTTGCGGGGGTCAGCAGTGAAGGCGGGGCGGCGCCCGCTGCCAACAGTGGTGCGCGCACCGTGGCTAGCGAGCGTGCGCAAGGCTGTCTGTGGCGTCGGCGCGTCACGGTACGCGTTGGTGGGGGTCGGGTGAGCGTGGCGTTCTCGGCGCGCGGCGGCGACGTTCTCGTCCAGGACGTCTTCGTCCCGGGGGGCGCCAGGATCGAGCGTGACCGAACCGGTCTCCGCCTGGGGCGAATGCGGGTCACAGCGACCGGCCTCGTGGCGGCTGCGATCGTCCCCGGGCGCTACGCATCGGCTGTCGACCGCGGCCTGCGACGCGTGAGGCTCGTTCTGCGCGCACCGCGGACACGCAGCGTATACCTGCGTTTTGCGCTTCCCTAGTAGTCGTGGAGAGGCAACCGCAGCGGTCGCGCGCCACCGCCACGGCTGTCGACCGCTCGCGCGCGCAGCGATACCCGCGTCGGGCGCTTCCTCAGGAGCTGGTGCGCGCGCTCAGGTCGGCCGTCGGTAGCGCCAACGTGCTCACCGACCCGCAGCTGCTGGCGCCCTACGAGCGCGACTGGACAGGCCGCTTTCACGGTCGCGCGGGCGCGGTCGTCCTGCCCGCGAGCGCCGCCGAGGTGGCAGCCGCCGTGGCGCTTGCCTCCGAGCAGGGCGTGCCGATCGTTCCGCAAGGTGGGAACACCGGGCTCGTTGGCGGCGCGGTCCCGCCGGGAGGGGGGATCGTGGTGTCGCTCAGGCGCCTGCGCGACCGGGGCTAGATCGATCCGCTCGCCCGCACCGTGCGCGTCGGTGCCGGGCTCACGCTCGCCGAGCTCGACGATCTCGCACGTCCCCACGGCCTTGCGGCTGGGCTTGACCTGGCGGCTCGCGACGCGGCGACGGTGGGCGGGATCGTGGCCTGTGACGCCGGTGGCCACAGTGCACTGCGTTACGGCACGGCGCGCGCCCGCGTGCGCGGCCTCGAGGTCGTGCTTGCCGACGGCTCGATCGTGCGTCTTGCGCGGCGCGCCCCGAAGGACAACGCTGGCTACAACCTCGTCCCGCTGCTTGT
>BEIR01000048.1 GCA_002898855.1 bacterium HR41 | reverse complement strand
TCGGGCTCGCACAGCCGCTCGATGTAGACGTCGCGCACATCGTGCCCCGCCGACGTGAGGCTCCACGCATAGTCGCGGGTGCGGCCGATCAGCATGTAGAGACCGAGACCAGCGGCCGCGATGCCCTGGGCGTGGATGCCCGGCCCGCGCAGCTCCTGCTGGTAGACGATCTCGGGATAGAAGTAGCCGAGTTGCGGACCTTGCACAGCCAGGGTGCGACGGCTCGCCGACCGGCTAGGCGACACGAGCAGCCAGTTCGACATCCGCCGGCGCGGCGGGTCGACGGCGCTGCTGCGTGCCCGAGCGGGGGCGAGCGGACCCTGACGCGCGTCGATCAGCTGCACCGACCCGGGGTCGAGCGTCACCGAGCCGCGGATCCGGCCGCCCGTCAGCGGGCCGTAGCCGAACCGCCGGCGCGTCGTCGTCGGCGACTCGGGGTCGACCGCCAGCATCAGGTCGTCGAAGATGCGCTTGCCGCGGCTCTTCCCGTAGCGGCGCTCGAGCGCCGCAGCGAGCATCGCGTTGCGGTACTCGCTGCCGCCGCCGGCGCCGAAGATCGAGCCGATGAAGGCGGTCACGGCGATGCCGTCGTAGACGGTGAACTCCTTGCCGTCGGGGAACCCGCCGTGGGCGCGGAACCAGTCGTTGATGCCGCGCACGTAGTCGCTGCCGTCACGCAACAGCTGGCGGCCCTCGCGTCCGTAGGTGCGCAAGATCAGGTCGCGCTGCTTTCGCACCAGCGCTTCGGCTTGGGCGCTCGGTTCGAACGGCGTGGCGCTGGTCACAAGCGAGAAGGCGTCGACGCCGGGGATGTCGAGGATCGCTGCCCGCGCCGGCCAGCGGCCGAGCTGGAGCAAAAGGCGCCGGTCGCGCGCCATCACCCAGCCGGCGCCGTACATCAGAGCCGAGCGGGTCTTGCCCGTTATGTGCGGGATCCCGTAGGCGTCGTAGACGATGCGCACGTCGGGGTTCGGCGTTGGTTCGACGCGCGTCGCGCCGACCGGCCGGAAGTCCATCGGCAGGTAGTAGCGCACGACATCGGCGCGGGTGACGCGGCCGCGCAGGTAGGTGAGGGCGTCGTAGAGCGGAAGCTGGTCGGTCGACTCGTCTGTGGTCGGCAGACCGCCGTAGTTGCCCGGCGGCAGGATGTAGCGCGCGAAGTCGCTCGCCGCCGCGGCGCTGCCGCCGCCGGCGAAGAAGGCGCAAACGGCTAGCGCCGCCGCCACCACCGCCGAGCGCCACCGGGCCGAGCGTCGGCACAAGCGTGCGTAGGGAGCTCGCCTCTGTCGGTCGTTCGCTTCCCGCGCGGCGGTCGTCATCGCGTCTTGCTCCTCCCTCCCCGGTGCGTGTAGCGCAGCGAGCACGTGGCAGGTGAGCCCCGCCTCGCTACGCAGTAGCTACCACGGCGCTGACCCTACCGCTTGCACACGGTCCTGTCGAGACCTCGCCGGCCAGCGGGTGCTGTTCGCAGTGCAGTGCCTCGGCCGTGCCCGCGCCGCGGTCACTCGCCGGCGAGCGCGAGGGCGGGGAAGCGGTCGTGCCAGGGCGCAGCGCGCTCGACCTGGCCGGCGAGCGAGAGCAACAGCTCTTCGCTGGCCGGCGGGCCGATCAGCTGCACCGCCAAAGGCAAGCCGTCGTCCCCTTGGTAGAGCGGCAGCACGATCGCGGGCTGGCCGCTGATGTTGCACACCGCCGTGAACGGCGTGAACTCGCCCGACTTGCGGAACTCGCCCCAGGGATCGTCGCTTGTCGGGTCGATCTCTTCGATCGCCACGGGCCGCTTCGCGAGCGCCGGCGTGAGCAGGGCGTCGTGGCGGTTCTCGCCGAAGAACAAGAGCGACACGATCGCCCGCGCCGCGCCCTGCAGCTCGAGCAGAGAGAGGAAGAAGTCGATCCCCGAGCCCTGGCGCGAGCTCTCGTAGACCGCGAGCGAGAGCTGCTCGATCACCTCGGGCCCGATCTCGCGACCACCGATGCGCTGACCGAGCTCGATCAGCGCCGCGATCTGCGTGCCGAAGATGCGCGTGAAGGTGGGCAGAAGATCGACCTCCCCCCACGGCGGGTCGACCTCCAAGACCTCGTGACCAAGCTCGGTGAGAAGGTCGGCCGCGCGGCGCACCGCGTCGAGCGCCATCGGGTCGACCTCGGTGGGGAGCGGCGGCTTGGTGACGACACCGATGCGCAGCCGCTCGGGATCGCGCTCGGCGGCGGCGGCGAAGGTCCCCCGAGGCGGCGGTGCCCAGCTGGCGTCGCCCGGCTCGTAGCCTGCGAGCACGTCGAGCAGCATCGCCGTCTCGCGGACGGTGCGCGTCAGAACGCCGTCCTGGACGAGGAAGTCGTCGCCCTCCTCGGGTCCGCGCGAGATGCGCCCCCGGCTCGGTTTCAAGCCGACGAGCCCGCAGCAGGCGGCGGGGATGCGGATCGAACCGCCGCCGTCGTTGCCGTGCGCGACTGGCACCATGCCGGCGGCGACCGCGGCGGCGGCGCCGCCCGACGAGCCGCCCGGGGTGCGCGCGAGATCCCACGGGTTGCGCGTTGGCCCGAAGCGCCGGGGACCGGTGACGGGCAGGATCCCGAACTCAGGCATGTTCGTCTTGCCCATCACCACGAAGCCGGCCTCGCGCAGGCGGCGAACCAGGAAGGCGTCGTGGTTCGGCTTGTAGTCGCCGAAGAGATCGGAAGCGAACGTCAGCCGCCAGCCCGCGACGGCGACGTTGTCTTTGATGGCGATCGGCACGCCGCAGAACGGGCGTGGATCGCCCGGCTTGATCGCGCGCGCCTCGGCGGCGGCGCGGTCGGGGTCGATCAGCGTGAAGGCGTTGATCTGCGGTTCGACGCGATCGACCTGCTGCAGACAATCCTCGAGCAGTTCCTCGGCAGTGACCTCGCCGCTGCGGACAAGCTGTGCGAGCTCGTCGGCCGGGCGCAAGCTGAGCTTCGCCATAGCGCGCGCAGCCTAGCGTTTGGTGCGGGCAGGTGCTGTGCGCTTCGAACTGGCCGCGTGGCCGCTGTCGGCGCTGGCAGCCGCGCCTTCGTTCGTCGAGGTATCGCCCGCCGCGCCGCTGCCCTCAGCGAGCTCGCGCCGCAAGGCACGCAGTCGTCGCACCGGCGCCTCGAAGTCGATGCGGCGCGCAAGCTCGACCGCAAGATCGACGTAGTCGACGCCGAGATCGGGAGCGTATTCGAGGATCGAAATGCCCCGTTCGGCCGACTCCGCGTAGCGCACAGAGCGGCGGATGATCGCGTCGAATACCTTGTCGCCGAAGCTCTCGCGCAGCTGGGCGAGCGCCTCGCGGGCGTGGACGAGACGCATGTCGGCCATGTTCAGGACGACGCCGACCCAGGCGAGCTCCTCGTTCAAGTTGTCGCGCGCCAGCTCGACCACTTCGAGCGCCTGTTCGACGCCTTGCAACGAGAAGTACTCGGCGGCGCTCGTCACCAGCGCGTAGTCGGCTGCGACTAGCGCGTTGACGGTCAAAAGGCCGAGCGAGGGCGGGCAGTCGACGAGCACCAGGTCGTAGCTTCGGCGCAGGTCCTTGAGGGCCCGCCGCAGCATCAGCTCGCGGCCCATCTTTCCGCTCAACACGATCTCGGCCTCGGCGAGACCGAGGTTGGCCGGCAGCACGTCGCCGTGGACGGCATCGCGCGCCTTGGCCTGGCCGGTCAACACCTCGCCCACGGTCGGCTGGGCGTCGGGCGGAACGTCGAAGTAGTCCGACAGGTTGCCCTGCGGGTCGAGGTCGACGCACAGCACGCGGGCGCCGCTACGGCGGTAGCAGTCGGCGAGCGTGCGGACCGTCGTCGTTTTGCCGGTACCGCCCTTCTGTGAGAGGATCGTTACGACTTTCGCCATCGCTCCGAGCGCGCTCGCAATTGTGCCGACCCTAGCGCTCCGCGGCGGGTCGCGGCGCCAGCTGCAGCGAAAAGGCCGCTGGTACCCTTTGCTGGCCCCGCTGTCCGCGCAGGAAAGCCAGCGGGAGGCCTCCTCCTCGATGAACGTCAGCGCAAGAGACAAGGCCCCCCGCGGGCTGTACGACGCGGCATACGAGCACGACGCTTGCGGCGTCGCGTTCGTCGCACGCCTGCGCGCGCCCGCTTCGCACGAGGTGGTCGAGCGCGCGCTCGAAGCCCTCGAGCGGCTCGAGCACCGCGGCGCCGCTGGCGCCGACGCCGAGACCGGCGACGGTGCCGGGATCCTTCTGCAAATACCCGACGCTTTCCTGCGCGCCGAGCTGCCGTTCGAGCTGCCCGCGCCCGGCCGCTACGGCGTCGCGATGTGCTTCCTGCCGCGCGATCCAGACCGCGCCGAGCAGGCGCGCGCCGTGTTCGAGCGAACCGTCGCCGACGAGGGTCAACACGTGCTCGGCTGGCGCACCGTGCCGGTCGACCTCAACGCGTGCGGCCGCTACGCGCGGGCTTGCGCCCCGCGCATCGAGCAGCTCTTCGTCGCCGCCGACGACAGCGTCGGCGATCAGGACGCTTTCGAACGCCGCCTCTACGTGATCCGCCGGGTGGTCGAGCGGGCTGGGATCGAGGGCTTGGCGATCCCGTCGTTCTCGTCGCGGACGGTCGTCTACAAGGGGATGCTGACCGCGCCCCAGCTGCCGCGCTTCTACGCCGACCTGCGCGACGCGCGCGTCGTGTCGCGGTTGGCGATCGTGCACTCGCGCTTCTCCACCAACACCTTCCCGAGCTGGGAGCTCGCCCACCCCTACCGCATGCTCGCCCACAACGGCGAGATCAACACCTTGCGCGGCAACCGCAACTGGATGCGGGCGCGCGAGAGCCAGCTTGCCTCGCCGCTGTTCGGCGACGACATCGAGAAGATCCGGGGTCTGCTCAGCGAGGATCTCTCGGACTCGGCGTCGCTCGACCGCGTCTTCGAGCTGCTGGTGCTGGGCGGCCGCTCGCCCGCCCACGCGATCACGATGCTGATCCCCGAGGCGTACGAGAAGCGGCCCGACACCCCGCCCGAGCTGCGTGATTTCTACGCCTACCACGAGTCGCTGATCGAGCCCTGGGACGGGCCGGCAGCGGTGGCGTTCACCGACGGGCGCGTGATCGGGGCGACGCTCGACCGCAACGGTCTGCGCCCGGGACGCTGGCTCGTCACACGCGACGGCTGGGTCGTCGTCGCCTCCGAGACGGGCGTTTTCGACTGCGATCCAGCGGACGTCGAAGCCAAGGGGCGCCTGCGCCCGGGCAAGCTGTTCTTGGTCGACCTCGAGGCCGAGCGCATCGTCCCCGACGAAGAGGTCAAGGGCGAGCTTGCACGGCGGCGCCCCTACGGCAAGTGGCTCGCCGAGCGGGTCGTCCACATCGACGACCTGCCTGACCGCAAGCCGCGCGTGCCGCGCGTCGAGCCGCTGCGTGCGCGCCAGCTCGCCTTCGGCTGGAGTGAAGAGGACCTGCGGGTGATCCTCGCACCGATGGCGCGCGACGGGAGCGAGCCCACCGGCTCGATGGGTAACGACACCGCACTCGCGGTGCTCTCCGACCAGCGTCCGTCGCTTTTCCGCTACTTCAAACAGCTCTTCGCGCAGGTCACCAACCCGGCGATCGACCCGATCCGCGAGTCCGTCGTGATGAGCCTCAAGGCGTGCATCGGGCCGGAGGTCAACCTGCTCGACGAAACGCCCGAGCACTGCCACCAGCTGGTGATGCCGCAACCGATCCTGCGCAACGGCGAGCTCGAGCGACTGCGCCAGGTCGACCACGAAGTGTTCTGGGCGCGCACGATCGACATCACCTGGCCGGTGGCGGACGGACCGGCAGGGATGGAGCGGCGCCTCGAGGAGATCTGCGACGAGGCGGCCGAGCTCGTGCGCCGCGGCGTCAACATCCTCATCCTCTCCGACCGCAACCTCGGTGCCGAGCGCGCACCGATCCCCGCTCTGCTTGCCACCTCGGCGGTGCACCACCGCCTAGTGCGCGAGGGGACGCGACTGCGCACCGGCCTCGTGGTCGAGACCGGTGAAGCTCGCGAGGTCCACCACATCGCCTGCCTGATCGGCTACGGCGCTGCTGCCGTCAACCCCTACCTGATGTTTGAGTCGCTCTCGACGCTCAAGCGCGAGGGCTGGCTCCCCGACGACCTAGAACTCGATGAGGCCGAGCAGCGGGTGATCAAGGCGATCGGCAAAGGCTTGCTGAAGATCCTCTCGAAGATGGGGATCTCAACGATCGCCTCTTACACCGGCGCTCAGATCTTCGAGGCGGTCGGGCTCGACCGCGAGCTCGTCGACCGCTACTTCACCGGCACACCGTCGCGCGTTGGCGGCGTCGGGCTCGAGGTGCTGGCGCGCGAAGCGCTCGACCGGCACGCGCGCGCCTACCCGGCGGCGGCCTCCGAGCTGCTGCCCCACGGCGGCATCTACCAGTGGCGGCGCGACGGCGAATTCCACGGCTGGAACCCCGAGACGATCGCCAACCTGCAGCACGCCGCGCGCCGCGAAGGGACGGTCGACGCCTACGAGCGCTTCGCTCGCTACGTCAACGAGGTGGCGCTGCCGCGCACGACGCTGCGCGGGCTGCTCCGGTTCCGCAGCGACCGCGACCCGGTGCCGCTCGAAGAAGTAGAGCCGGCACAGGAGATCCTCAAGCGCTTCAAGTCCGGCGGCATGAGCCTCGGTGCGCTCTCGCCCGAGGCGCACGAGACGCTGGCGGTGGCGATGAACCGCCTCGGCGGCAAGTCCAACACAGGTGAGGGCGGCGAGGACCCGGCGCGCTGGCGCGACGAGCGCCGCTCGTCGATCAAGCAGGTGGCGTCCGGCCGCTTCGGCGTGACCATCCACTACCTCGTCAACTCCGACGAGATCCAGATCAAGATCGCCCAGGGCGCCAAGCCCGGCGAGGGTGGCCAGCTGCCGGGCCACAAGGTCAACGACTACATCGCCAAGCTCCGCCACTCGACGCCCGGCGTCGGTCTGATCTCGCCGCCGCCGCACCACGACATCTACTCGATCGAAGACCTCAAGCAGCTGATCTACGACCTGCGCTGCGCCAACCCGCGCGCGCGGATCTCGGTCAAGTTGGTGGCCGAGGTCGGTGTCGGCACGGTCGCTGCTGGGGTCGCCAAGGCCAACGCCGACCACGTGGTTATCGCTGGCCACGATGGCGGCACCGGCGCGTCGCCGCTCTCGTCGATCCAGCACGCCGGCATCCCCTGGGAGATCGGGCTCGCCGAGACGCAACAGACGCTGTTGCGCAACGACCTGCGCTCGCGGATCCTCGTCGAGGTCGACGGCCAGATGCGCACCGGCCGCGATGTCGTCGTGGCCGCGATTCTCGGCGCTGACGAGTTCGGTTTCTCGACCGCGCCGCTGATCGCGCTCGGCTGCGTGATGATGCGCGTCTGCCACCTCAACACCTGTCCCGTCGGGGTGGCGACCCAGGACCCGGTGCTGCGCGAACGGTTCGCCGGCCAGCCCGAGCACGTCGTCAACTACCTGTGGCTCGTCGCTGAGGAGACGCGGCGGATCATGGCCTCGCTCGGGGTTCGCACGATGGCGGAGCTGATCGGCCGCACCGAGCTGCTCGAGCCCGATCCCGCTATCGACCACTGGAAGGCGCGCGGGCTCGACCTGCGCCCGCTGCTCGCGGTGCCCGACAACGTCGACCCGCAGGCGCCGCGCTGCTGCACGGGCGGGCCCGACCCTCAGCTCGACGATCACACCGACCGCGAGCTGATCGCGGCGGCGCGCGAGGCGATCGACCACGCCCGTCCGGTGCGGCTCGAGCGCAAGATCCGCAACCCCGAGCGCACCGTGGGCGGGTTGCTGTCGAGCGAGGT
>BEIR01000047.1 GCA_002898855.1 bacterium HR41 | reverse complement strand
CAGCGACCGGGATCGAACGCGCTGCTGGTGTCGGCACGGGAGTCCGAGTCCGGGCGCCCGCTCGCGGTGATGGGACCGCAGACCGGGTACTTCGTGCCCAACCTGCTGCACGAGATCGAGGTGCACGGGCCGGGCCTCGATGCCCGCGGCGTGGCTTTCGCTGGTGCCGGGCTCTACGTGTTGCTGGGACGCGGACGCGACTACGCGTGGAGCGCAACGTCGGCCGGCCAGGACATCATCGACACGTTCGCGCTGCCGCTCTGCGAGCCGGACGGTTCACAGCCGACGCTCGCCTCCGACCACTACCTGTACCGGGGGCGCTGCCTCCCCTTCGAGGTGCTCGAGCGGCGCAACTCGTGGACCCCGAACCTCGCCGATCAAACGCCACCGGGCTCGGAGACGCTGCGCACGCTGCGCACCAAGTTGGGCCTGGTGATCGCGCGCGCGACGATCCGCGGGCGTCCGGTCGTCTACACGCAGCTGCGTTCGACGTACTTCCACGAAGTGGACTCGGCGCTCGGCTTCGATGCGCTCAACGACCCCGGGCGGATCCGCTCGCCGCGCGACTTCATGCGAGCAGTGTCGAAGATCGGCTTCACCTTCAATTGGTTCTACATCGATCACCGCCACATCGCGTACTTCAACTCCGGCAACAACCCGGTGCGTGCCCCGGGTGTCTCGCCGGACCTACCGACCGATGGGCGCTTCGAGTGGCGCGACTGGAACCCGGAGCTTTGGACGGCTCGCTACACCCCCATGCGCGAGCACCCGCAGGTCGTCGACCAAGCGTTCCTCGCCAACTGGAACAACAAGCAGGCGCGCGGTTACCGGGCCGCCGACGACAACTTCGCGTACGGCTCGATCTACCGCTCCGATCTTCTGTCCGACCGTATCCGCCGTCTTATCGCCGGTCGCCGCAAGGCGAACTTGGTCGAACTGGTGTCGGCGATGGAGGACGCTGGCACCGTCGATCTGCGGGGAGCGAAGGTGCTGCCCTACCTGCTGCGGGTGATCGGCACGCCCCGCGACCCCGAGCTGCGCCGCGCCGTCGCAATCTTGCGCGCTTGGGTGAGAAGCGGCGCACACCGCATCGACCGCAACCGCGACCGCATTTACGAGGACGCGGAGGCTGTGCGCATCATGGACGCCTGGTGGCCGCGCCTTCTGCGCGCGATCTTCGAGCCCGTGCTCGGCGAGCGGCTCTTCCGCCAGCTGGAAGCCATTCGCGACCCCGACGACGAGCCGAACGCCTCCGGGCAACACCTCGGTTCGGCCTACAACGGCGGTTGGTACCACTACGTCGAGAAGGATCTGCGGACGCTGCTCGGCCGGCGCGGCACGCGCGGTTTGCGGCCACCGCCGGCCGCGGCAGCACGCTACTCGCGCACCTACTGCGGCGGCACTACGAGCCGCGGCGGCACGGTCGGCCGCTGCCGCGACCGCCTGCTGGACGCGCTCGAGGCTGCGCTGGCGGTGCCTAACTCGGACCTGTACGGCAACGACCCGGTGTGTCCGCGCTACGGCCTGAGCGGCGATCAATGGTGCTTCGACGCGGTGTGGCACCGCCCGTTCGGGGCGATCTCCGAGCCGCTCATCCACTGGATCAACCGCCCGACCTTCCAACAGGTCGTCGAGGTCGAGCGGCGCGTGACGCGCTGAGCGCGCGACGCGGTTGCACACCATCGCCCTGATCGCTCAGCGCCGTCACGTGCTCCAGCGTCCCGGTCACGAAGCGACGGAACCCGGCATCACCTCACCGACCGACCGCAACAGGCGAGTGGGCCGTGCTGGGCTCGAACCAGCGACCTCCGGCTTGTCGAGCCGGCGCTCTCCCAGCTGAGCTAACGGCCCCTGCGACGCGCGAGAATAGCAATGGTCGTAGCGTCCGAGCAGGCACAGCGTGGACAGCACGTGTGCGAGCGCCGGGGGCGGCGATGGTGCCCTTAGCTGCGTTCGGCCGCTCGCAGCTCCCGCACCTTCGCTTCCAGCTGCTCGACCACCGTCGGGTCGCGCAGCGTCGTCACGTCACCGAGCGCTCGCCCTTCGGCGATGTCGCGCAACAGCCGGCGCATGATCTTGCCCGACCGCGTCTTCGGCAGGTCGTTCGCCCAGATGATCCGTGCTGGCCGCGCGAGCTTGCCGATCCGTTCGGCGACGCCGGCACGGATCTCGTCGGCGAGACGCTCGTCGGGCTCGACGCCCGCCTCCACCGTCACGAACGCGCATATCGCCTGGCCGGTGCGCTCGTCGGCCTGCCCGATCACCGCGGCCTCGGCGACCTTGGGATGGGCGACGATCGCCGACTCGACCTCGGCGGTCGACAGGCGGTGGCCGGAGACGTTGACGACATCGTCGACGCGCCCGACGACCCAGAAGTAGCCCTCCTCGTCGCGCCTCGCGGCGTCGCCGACGAAGTACGTTTCGCGCCCGAAGCGCGAGAAGTAGGTTTCGACGAAGCGCTCGGGGTCCTTGTACAGCGTGCGCAGCATCCCCGGCCAGGGTCGGCGCAGCACGAGATACCCTTGCTGCCCCGGCTCGACCTCGCGCCCGGCGTCGTCGACTACGGCAGCGTCGATTCCCGGCAGGGGACGGGTCGCGGACCCAGGCTTGAGCGGCGTCACCCCCGGCAGCGGCGCGATCAGGATGTGACCGGTCTCGGTCTGCCACCACGTGTCGACGATCGGGCAACGGCCGCCGCCGATCACGCGCCAGTACCACAGCCACGCCTTGGGGTTAATGGGCTCCCCTACCGAACCGAGCAGCCGCAGCGCCGAGAGGTCGTGGCGAAGCGGGTACTCCGGTCCCCACTTCATGCACGTCCGGATGGCGGTGGGCGCGGTGTAGAAGATCGTCACCCCGTAACGGGCGCAGATCTCCCACCACACGTCCTTGTCGGGGTAGTCGGGCGCCCCCTCGTACATCACCGACGTGGCGCCGGCGAGCAGCGGTCCGTAGACGATGTAGGAGTGCCCGGTGACCCAGCCGACGTCGGCTGTGCACCAGTAGATGTCGTCGTCGCGCAGGTCGAAGACGTGCCGTTGGGTCCAGGCGACACCGGTGAGGTAGCCGCCGGTGGTGTGCAGCACTCCCTTGGGTTTGGCGGTCGAGCCCGACGTGTAGAGGACGAAGAGCGGGTGCTCGGCGTCGAACGGCTCGGCCGGGGTGGGTCCCGCTGCGCGCAGCGCCTCGTGCCACCACAGATCACGGTCCGGACGCATCGGCGCCGCCTCGCCGGTGTGGCGCACGCAGATCACCGTACGCAGCGCGGGCAGGTCGTCGAGGATCCGGTCGACCCCTGCCTTGACCGCGACCTTGCGCCCCTTGCGACGCGCACCATCGGCGCAGATCAGAGCCTTTGCGTTCGAGAAGTGCAGGCGGTCGCGCAGTGCCTCGACCGAGAAACCGCCGAACACCACGTTGTGGACCGCGCCGATGCGTGCGCAGGCGAGCATCGCCACGGCCACCTCGGGGATCATCGGCAGGTAGATCCCGACGACATCGCCGGGAGCGATGCCGCGTTCGCGGAGCACCGTCGCCAGCCGCTCGGCGTCGTGCAAGAGCTCGGCGTAGGTGACGGCGCGCTCCTCACCCTCCTCGCCACGCCAGTGGAAGGCGACTCGGTCGCCGCGACCAGCCGCCACGTGGCGATCGAGCGCGTTGTAACAAGCGTTCAGCCGGCCACCAACGAACCAGCGGTAGAAGGGCGGGTTGGAATCGTCAAGCGCACGCTGCCACGGCTCGCTCCACTCGAGCAGCTCGCGCGCCTGCCGTTCCCACCAACCAACAGGGTCGCGCTCGGCCTCGCGCCACGGCGTGTCGTCGCGGACAAGGGCGCGAGCGCGGAACTCCTGCGGCGGAGGAAACACATCGCGGCTCAGAAGCTGCCCGAGCTCGCGCTCCAGCTCCTCGGCGCGCAGGGGGCTTGTCGCCATCGCTCCTCCCTCCTCTGGCTCGCTGCCGCGATGCTACGCCACCGCGCAGCTTCCGCGGGCGGTCACATGGCTGCGACCGAGAGGCGCCGCCGGGAATCGAACCCGGGTCCAGGGCTTTGCAGGCCCTTGCGTAGCCACTCCGCCACGGCGCCGCGAGACCGAAATCTAGCGTCGGGAGACGCAGGGCTACGGGGCTATAATGGGCGCCACACGCGGCTGTAGCTCAGTTGGCTAGAGCGTCTGCTTGCCATGCAGAAGGTCGGGGGTTCGAGTCCCCTCAGCCGCTCTCCTCTCGTATCCGTTCCTATCGCCTTCGTCCCTTCCGCCGCGCACGGCCAGGGAAGCGGGCACAGTGTTCGGCACTGCCGCACTCCTAGCTGGAGCCGTCCGAGGCGACAAGCGCAGCGGTGGCGCCTTCCCATCTGCACGCGTCAGCGCAGCTCCTGGTCGACGATGGGGATCGACGGGAACGCGCCGCGAAGCGGCCGAGCCGGTCGGGGGCCACAGGCGGCCTCAGCGTGTCGTCGCAGTACCTGTGGTTCCGGTCGTGGCGGTACCGGCCGTACCGGGACCGGTAGTCGACGAGGAGCCGCTGTTGGAGCCGGTAGAACCACCCGTGTTCGTGGTCGCCGCTGGCGCCGACAGCACACGCCACTTGCCGTCTTCCTTGCGCAGCTCGAGCGTCACGTCACGTGTCTGGCCGCCGCTTTCGAACACGATGCGGGCACGCCCGGTGTCGCCGTCGACAGTCACATCCTTCTTCTCGGCCTTGGCGAGAACGTTGGCGACACCGCTCGTGAAACGTCCGGCGGGCGAGTCGAAGACCTGTTTCGCGACCTTCTCGCAGCCACCCTGGCGTTCGAACGGTCGCTTCGATCGCTCGGCTAGCAGCTCGCAGTAGCGCTTCGCGTCGCCGTCGACAACGGCTTGCAACCACGCGTCCACGTTCTCGCGGGCTTTTTCCTCCTCGGACTTGCCGCAGGCAGCTGCGAACACAGCGAGGACGGCGAGGAGAGGGACGACGACGGTGCGGGCAGTAAAGCTCGAAAAACGCATCGCAGCGAACGCTATCAGTCGGATGTCGCGGGCGAGGTCGCGCGCGACCCTTGGCGAGATCGGGCACTAGCTGTGCGAAGAACCTTCCCGGGAAGCGTCGAGCGCGCGGTTGAGGAGTGCGTCGGGTTCGCTGTTCTCGGCGCGAGGAACGGAGCGGACCGTCCAGCGATCGAACGCACGCAGGCACCGGTGGGCCTCCTCCCACAGCGGGCGCAGCCTGGGGTTCTTGACCCGGTACTCGCCGCGCAGCTGCTTGGCGACGAGCTCCGAGTCGCACACCAACTCGACCTCGCGCGCGCCCAGCTCGCGGGCGAGGTCGAGCCCGAGCAGCAGACCGCGGTACTCGGCGACGTTGTTGGTCGCGTGGCCGAGCGTCGCCGCCCGCTCGGCGACCCGTTGCCCGTTAGGCGTGAAGGCGACAGCGGCGGCCGCCGCTGGCCCCGGGTTGCCGCGGGCGCCGCCGTCGAACTTGACGACTAGCGCCGGCGACCCGGCCGACGGGTGCTGCGCAGCGGCGGCCGTGCGACCGCGCGCCTCCGCGCCCGCCGTCACGAGCGGGCGCCGGGAACGTCGATCGGCGGGAACGTGCCCGGTACGCGCCGCCGCCGCCGACCCCGGTCGGACGGCTTAGGGCCCGGCTCGCCGCCACGGCGGCGATCGACGATCACCTCGACGTTGGGGTCGTCGCGGTAGTACTCGACCAGCCTGTCGTACAGCTGGTCGGCGAGTTGACGAGGCACGACGCAGTAGATCGGCATCGTTCGCTTGCGCTCCTGATCGCTGGCTGGGTTCTCGACTGGGGACGGAATGCGGTCGCCTCGCGATCCGCTCGACCTAGGCAGCGGCGAAGACGTTCCCCGCAGCGTCGAGCGAGGCGTTCCACGCCCGCAGCTCGGTGGGCAGTTCGCTGATCTCGTCGCCTCGTTCAACGAGCGCTACGGGATCCCGCTCGCTACCGAGGTCGATGCGAAAGCGATACCACGAAAGTTCCCACGCGACCACCACATCGACCAGCGCCGGCGAGCTCGCGCTCGCGACCGCAGCCACCTGCGCCTCGCCGAGCGCCCGCGCGATGCCCGCCATCGTGCGGCAGTGTTCGCTCACCGCGAACAGCTCGAGAGCGCGCTCGATCCGCGCTGGTTCGGCCGCCGGAACGGCCCGGACGTGGCGGTGCTCGCCCTCGCCGTGCAGAGCGCGCTGACGCGGCCCGTCACTGGCGGTCACACCGCTGTGCCCGACACTCACGGAACTACCGGTCGTGGGGTGCGACGCCGCGCTGCCCCTGGCGTTCGTGCCGCCGCTGCCGTTCGTGGCGCCGCTCGCAGCGGGCACAGAGGCTGCCGCGTCCGGCGCCGGCATGCCCGCGCCGAGCTCGTGCGCCCCCTCTTCGCTCGAGCCGCCGCCACGGCGAGCGAAAAGCCGGCGCAACCAGGTGCGGCGGCCGCGCGCCCTTCCTGCCGGTGGCAACGGCAGATCGCCGATTTCGTCCGCGCGAACCCAGCCGTAGGCGCGCGCACGCGCGTGACAGAGCTCGCAGACCGTCTCGACCACTGCTCCTTGCACCGGCTCGCGCAGGTAGCGCTCGACCCGCTCGCCCTTCAGGATCGTGCGCCCGCACAGCGCACAACGGGCGTAGTCGTCGGCGGGTCGCAGTTCGCGTTCCATCGCGTGCTGATGATACGGGCGCCGTGGCGCGACCCCGCCCCACGCTCGGCGTGCAGCGGCACAGCCGCGCTAACGGGCGTGAGCAGGCACCGCCTGCGTCTCCTGGGCCTCTGTGATGCGACGCGCGATCTGGGCGGGGACCTGCTCGTAGCGAGCGAGGTCCATCGCATAGTCGCCCCGCCCGCCGGTGAGCGAGCGCAGGTCGGCGCCGTAGTTGAGCATCTCCGCCATCGGCACCTCGGCGCGAATTTCGGTCGTGCCCGCGCGCGGCTCCATCCCCAGCGGTCGTCCGCGGCGCGCGTTGAGGTCGCCGATCACGTCGCCGACGCACTCTTCGGGCACCGTGATCGAAACCGCCATGATCGGCTCGAGCAGCACTGGACCCGCCTCGGCCATCGCCTGCTTGAACGCCATCGAACCGGCGATCTTGAAAGCGATCTCCGACGAGTCGACAGGATGGTGCTTGCCGTCGACGACGCGCACGCGCACGCCCTGCACCGGATAGCCGGCGACCACGCCGGCGCGCATCGCCTCGCGTACTCCCTTCTCGACTGCCGGGATGAACTGCGACGGGATCACACCGCCGCGGATCTCGTCGACGAACTCGAAACCGCCGTCGGCGCCGAGCGGCTCGATCACGATGTGGCAGTCGGCGAACTGACCGCGGCCACCGGTCTGCTTCTTGTGGCGGGCGTGGGCGCGTGCGCTGCGCGTGATCGTCTCGCGATAGGGGACACGCGGAGGTTTCAGATCGACCTCGACACCGAAGCGCTCCTTGAGGCGGCCGACCAGCACCTCGACATGCATCGGCGTAAGCCCCGCCACGATCAGCTCGCCGGTCTGCTCGTCGCGGTGGACGTCGAGCGTGGGATCCTCCTCGCAGAGGCGTGCCAACGCGCCCGTGACCTTGTCCTCGTCGGCACGCGAGTGCGGCTCGACAGCGAACGCCATGACCGGGCGGGGCAGCGGTGGCATCGCGATCGTGACGGGCTCGCTGCGGGCGGTGAGCACGTCGCCGACGTGCGTCTCTTTGAGCTTTGCGACCGCCGCGATGTCGCCGGGACCGACACGGTCGGTGGGCTGGGCGTTCTTACCGAGCAGCTCGAGGAGCTGCCCCACCCGCTCGCGGCGCCCTGTGCGCGAGTTGAGGAGCTGGCTCTCGGACTCGAGCGTCCCGTCGAAGACGCGCAGCAGG
>BEIR01000046.1 GCA_002898855.1 bacterium HR41 | reverse complement strand
AACGCTGGTCTGCTCGCAGCGAGAATCCTCGCTGTCAGCGATGCGCGCATCCGCCGTACCGTGGAAGACTTCCGCGCTCGACAGGCGGATCGCGTGCGCGCTAGCGACCGCGCGCTGCGCTCCAACAGCACCGCCTAGCAGCCCACTCCAACCGCCAAATCGCCACGGGAAGGGAGACGATGCTCGAAGGTAAGCGTCTGATCATCACCGGGATCGTCAACGATCAGAGCATTGCGTTCGCCTGCGCCAAGCGGGCCCAGGAGCTCGGCGCCGAGATCGTCGCCACCGCCCGCCCCCAGGACCGTGAGCTGTGCGAAGAGGCGGTGAAGAGCCTGCCGAACGAGCCCGAAGTGCTCGATCTCGACGTCACCAACAGCGAGCACTTCGACCGCGTCGCCGATCGCCTGCGCGCGAAGTGGGGCAACGTCGACGGCGCGCTGCACGCGGTGGCGTTCGCGCCGCGCGAAACGCTCGCCGGCGACTTCCTCGACGTGCGTCCCGAACGCGTCAACCTCGCCTTCCACACGAGCAGCTTCAGCTACATGTCGCTCGGGCGCCTTCTGCGCGATCTCTGCCCGCCGAGCGGCGGTTCGCTGGTGGGACTCGATTTCGACGCGGCCGTGACTTGGCCGATCTACAACTGGATGGGCGTCTGCAAAGCGGCGCTCGAATCGATCAACCGCTACCTCGCCTTCCACCTCGGCGAGCGCCTGATTCGCTCCAACCTGATCGCCGCCGGCCCGCTCGAAACACGAGCCGGCAAGGGCATCCCGAACTTCGAGATCCTCACCGAGGCATGGGCCGAGCGGGCGCCGCTGCCGTGGGATCCGACCGATCCCTACCCGGTGGCCGACGCCGCGTGCTTCCTCTTCTCGGATTTCTCGCGCGCGATCACCGGCGAGATCCTGCACGTCGACTCCGGTTTCAACTTCGTCGCCGCGGGACGCAAGCGCGACGGTCAAGCGGGCGCCCACACCGGCACCAGCTGACCGGCAATCGGCGTCGAATCGTCCGAGACCAAAAAGCGCACGACCCGCGCGATATCGCGCGGGTCGACCCAGTCCGAGCGATCTGCGTCGGGGTTCGCGCGTCGGTTCGCAGGCGTATCGATGACGCCCGGAACGATGGCGTTGGCACGCACGCCACGGCGCCTGTAATCGGCGTCGAGCGCGCGCACAAGGGCGTGCAGCGCGGCCTTTGAGATCACGTAGGCCGAGGCGCCGGCGAACGGTTCGAGCGCGGCGCGCGCGCCGGTGAAAACGAGCGCACCCCCGCCGCGCGCGAGCAAGTGGGGTAGCGCCGCTCGCGCCAACTCGTAGGCACTGAAGAAGTTGAGCTCGAACAGAGCGCGGAAGTCGGCGGCGTCGGTCTCGTGGAGTAGCGGGCCGGCCGTGAAACCGCCAACCACATCCACCACCGCATCGAAAGGAGCGAGCCGAGCAAGCGCCCCCTCGAGCTGCGTGCTGCCGTTCCCGAGCTCGGCGACAGCCCAGCGCGCGCAGCCGAGCTCGCGCGCCAGCGCGCTCACCGCCTCCTCGCGACGACCGAGCGGCAACACTTCGAAGCCGTGTGTGACGAGCTCGCTCGTTACCGCACGCCCGAGCGCGCCGGTAGCCCCGGCGACTACCACCGCACGGTGCGCCCTCGCTTCTTCGCTCCTCACCGTCGCTCGTCAACCTCGCGTGCGCGCTCCGTCCCCGCGCAGTGCGCAGACGAGTAACCAATCTTTAGCGCAGTCGTCGCCGTCGCCGAACGACAGCGTCCGAACGCTCCTCTACGGTCTCCAATGAATGCGCCAACCCTCTCTCAACGAAGTCACCGAGAGCCCTGTCGCTCGGTCCGCGGCGACCGCGGCAGCTGACGGCTACGGCCCGCGGTCGGCGACGGAGAAAGGCGGTAAGCGATTCGTTCGCGAGCTTGTCGACGGCGAGCGCGTCGATTCGGTCTTTCTCGTACGTGAACGTGCTCGCCGTCCCACCCGCCAGGGCGGCGAGTACCTCCGTGTGAGCCTCGCCGACGCTACCGGCTGCGTCGAGGCTGTCGCATGGGACGACATCGAGACGATCGAAACGGTTTGCGAACCTGGCGCGGCCGTCCGCGTCAGCGGCGAGTACAGCGTCCACCAGCGGTACGGACCGAAACTGCGACTTCGGGCGGCACGCCCCGCTGTCGATGACGAGTACGACCCGCGCGACCTCTTCGACGGCCCGCCGATCTCATACGAGCGCATGTGCGATCAGCTGGATCAGCTGATCGCGACTATCCAGCGACCCCACCTGCGGACGCTAGTCGAGCGTCTACTCGCGCCTGATAGCGAGATCGGCGCTCGCTGGCGTTCGGCACCGGCTGCCAAGCACTACCACCAGGCGTATCGGCACGGTCTGCTCGAGCACTCGCTGACGGTCGCTCAGGGTGTGTCGGCAATGGCCGCCACCTTCCCCGGAATCGACCGCGACCTTGCCGTCGTCGGCGCGCTTCTGCACGACATTGGCAAGGTCTTCACCTACGAGGACCGTGGGGGAGCGATCGAAATGACCGATCGCGGCCGCCTGCACGGCGAGATCGCGCTCGGTTACTACACGGTCAGGCGCGCGATCGAGGAGATCCCCGACTTTCCCGCGCGCGACGCCGAGGCGCTACTGCACATCATCCTCTCCCACCACGGCAAGCTCGAGCTCGGCAGCCCGGTTGTGCCGTGTACACGCGAGGCGGTGCTTGTCCACATGATCGACAACCTCGGCGGCACACTGGGCAGCTTCGACCGGATCGAGAAGCAGCTGCCCGAAGGCGAGTACTGGTCGGCGTTCGACCGCGGTATCGCTGCAGCGGCCTTCTTCCCGGCGCGCGCTTCTGCAGCCGACGAGGAACGCACAACCGCCGGCCGCGCGAGCCGCGCGTCCTCGGCGGGCGACACCGGCGGCGACCCCGATCGGCTCGCGGCGTAAGGGCGGCGGCGCCTTCCGCGGCCACCGAGCCCCGCAAATAGCGTCCAAAGCGGCCGGCGGCGACTTTCCGCTTGCGCCGCTCGGGACCTATCCTGGCTTGCGTGGCGAAGGACACCGACAAGCTGATCCGTCAGCTCTCGCTGATCTCGTACCTGATGGCCGAGCGGCGCCCGGTCACGGCCGTCGAGATCAAGCAGAACGTCGAGGGCTACTCGGAGATGAACGACGAGGCCTTCGCCCGCCGCTTCTACGCCGACCGCGCGGAGCTCGAATCGCTCGGCATCCGGCTCAAGGTCGACAAGGCCCCGGACGGCTACTTCGAGGCCGAGACCTACCAGCTGCCGCCCGAGAACTTCTACCTCCCACCGATCGAGTTCAGCGACGAGGAGCTTGCGGCGCTGCGCACCGCGCTCGCCCTGCTCGACGGCGAGTTCGCGTACGCCGAACCGCTGCGGCTCGCCCTCCAACACCTGTCGTGGGGCAAGCCCTCGCCGCTCGACGCGCCCGAGGAAACATCGGTCGCGCTGGCGATCAAGGCAGACCCGGGCGGCAAAGAACTGTCGCAGCGGCTGCAGAAACTAGAGACAGCGATCTTCCGCCGCAAAACCGTCACCTTCGACTACTACACAATCGGCCGCGACACCGTCGAGCGGCGCAAAGTCGACCCCTACCACCTGCTCTACAAGGGCGGCCAGTTCTATCTGATCGGTTACTCGCACGAGCGCGATGCGGTCCGCGTCTTCCGCATCTCCCGCATTCGCGGGAAGATCGGTTACGCGACCAAGGCGGAACGCGACTTCCAACGCCCTGCCGACTTCGACCCGCGCGAGTACGCGCGCCGCGTGCAGTGGCAGCTCGGTGAGCGCAAAAACACGGCGCGCATCTGGCTCTCGGACCGCATCGACTGGTACGTGCTGCGGCACTTCGGTCACGCCGGTCGTGCTCAAAGCGCCGACGATGTCGACGACGCACCGGGCCCGGGGACCATCTTCGAGACCGACTACGCCGACGAGCGGGCGTTGGTCGCCTGGTTGCTCGGGCTCGGCGAGCGCGCACGCCTTCTCGCACCGGCCGAGCTCGTAGCCGAGTACGACCGCCGTGTCGCCCTCATCGTCGAGCGCCACCAGAACGACACGTTCGAAACAGCGCCCGCCCTGTCCGAATGGCCGCGCAGCCAACCGACCAGCGCAGCCGCCGCGGGCGATCAGCAGCGAGAGCGCAGCGAACCTGCGATCCGCCCCGAACGTTTCGCCCGGCTGGTGACACTCGCTGGCATCTTGATCACAGCCGCGCGCGAGGACGCCAAACTGTCGGTCAGCGAGCTCTGCCGGACGCTCGGCACGAACGAGGAGGAGCTGCGCCAGGACATCGACATCCTCAACGTCGTCAACTTCGGTGGCGGTGCCTACGTCCTCTACGCCGAAATTCACGGCGACACGATCGAGGTCGATCCCGAGGCTTACGGCGACAACTTCGCGCGGCCGGCACGCCTGCTACCGCTGGAAGCGAAAGCGCTGATCGCCGCCATCGACCTGCTCGGCGAGCACCTGCCCGAGGGCTCCCTCGCGTCCGCGCGCGAAAAGATCGTCGCCGCTCTGGGTCGCGACCCGGCGCTTGAAGATCTGCACGTCACTCACGCCGCCGGCGACGACTCCGAGGTCGCGCGCGTCGTCTGCCGAGCGATCACCGAGCGACGCCTGCTCGACGTCGAGTACTACAAGGAGCACGCCGACGAGTTCGCGCGCCGTCGCATCGAGCCGTACAAGCTCGTCAACGGTCGCGAGGGCTGGTACGTGCACGCGTGGGATCCCGAACGGGACGCCCCACGCAGCTTCCGCCTCGATCGCATCAAGTCGGCCCATCTCAGCGACGAGCGCTTCACGCCGCGCACCGGCGTCGACCTCGATCTCGAAGGTTGGCCGCGCACCGGCGAGGTGCCCGACGCCGAAGTCGCCCGCGTGTGGATCTCGCCCGAGCGGGCGCGCTTCGCGCGCGAGGACAAGCGCGTGGTGGCGGAGCTCGAAGACGGCGCCGTTGTCGTTGCCTTGCCCTACGCCGGGCACGACTATCTCGTGCGCGAGATCCTCAAGGAGGCGGGCGACGCTGTCGTGCTCGAACCGAGCGCGGCGCGACGTGCGGTTCTCGAGGCGGCAACGAAGCTGCACACGCTCGTCCGCGTTTAGGCGGCGTCAGCGGTCGCTTGGCGAGCTGCGGGCGGGTCGCTCGGCGAGCCGAGTGGCTGCGCTTGGCGTTACCTTTGCGGCGTGCCGTCGCGGCGCGACCAAATCCGCATGAGCGACGAGGAGGTGCGGTCGTTCCTCGCCGAGCAACGCACCCTCCAGTGCGCGACGATCGGGCCGCGCGGCTGGCCCCACCTGGTGCCGCTGTGGTACGTACCGGAAGGGCTCGAGCTACTCGCGTGGACATACCGCAAATCGCAGAAGGCGCGCAACCTCGAACGCGACCCGCGCGCGACGGTCGGGATCGAGGCCGGCGAGCAGTACCACGAGCTGCGCGGCGTGATGATGGAGTGCCGTGTCGAACTCGAGTACGACCGCGCTGCGCTCGAGGAGTTCGGTTTGCGACTGTTCAGCCGCTACTTCGGCACGCTGACCGACGACGTGCGCCAGATGGTTGCGGCACAGGCGGCGAAGCGAGTAGGTTTGCGTTTCAGCCCCGTGCGGATAGCGAGCTGGGATCACCGCAAGCTCGCGGCCGGCACCTATTGATCAAGCTCACCCGTCTCCGAACTGTCGTAGCGAAGCCCCCGAGCGAACGTGTCGGAACTCAAAGGATTGATCCTGTCAGGCGGCAAAGGAACCCGCCTGCGGCCGATCACCCATACGCGCGCCAAACAGCTGGTTCCGGTCGCTAACAAGCCGGTGCTCTTCTACGGGCTCGAGGCGATGGCGGCGGCTGGTATCCGCGAGGTCGGAATCATCATCGCGCCTGAGACCGGGGGCGAGATCCGCGCCGCCGCCGGCGACGGGTCGCGCTTCGGGCTCGAGATCACCTACATCGAGCAGGATGCGCCGCGCGGTCTCGCGCACGCCGTCCTCTGCGCCGAGGAGTTCCTCGGCGACAGCCCGTTCGTTATGTACCTCGGCGACAACTTGCTGCGTGACGGGATCACCGAGCTCGTCGCGACCTTCGAACGCGAGCGACCGGACGCACTAATCCTGCTCACCCCCGTCCCCGATCCCCAGCACTACGGCGTCGCCGAGGTGAGCGACGGCCGCGTCGTGCGGCTGGTCGAAAAGCCCAAAGACCCCCCCACCAACCTTGCGCTGGTCGGCGTCTATATGTTCACGCCCGCGATCTTCGAGGCGGCGCGCGAGATCGAGCCGTCGTGGCGCGGCGAGCTCGAGATCACCGACGCTCTGCAACGCTTGCTCGACCGCGGCCTGCGCGTCGACCCGCACGTGGTCCACGGCTGGTGGAAGGACACCGGCCAGGTGCAGGACATGCTCGAGGCGAACCGCTTGATCCTCGACGATCTAGAACCGGCCTGCGAAGGCGAGATCGTCGATTCCCGCGTCGAGGGGCGCGTGCGGATCGAGAAGGGCGCTCTGGTCGAGCGCTCGACGGTGCGAGGCCCCGCCATCATCGGCGAGGGGGCACGCATAGTCGACGCCTACATCGGTCCGTACACGGCGATCGGCGATGGCGTAACGATCGAGCGGGCCGAGCTCGAGCACTCGATAGTCATGACAGGCTCCGAGATCCGCGAGCTCGATCAGCGTGTCGAAGCGAGCTTGATCGGCCACAACGTGAAGATCGGTCGCGGTCCGCGTGTGCCGCGCGCGTTCCGCCTCGTCGTCGGCGACAACGCCGAGATTGCGATCCTCTAGAGATGCGTCCGAGTCCAGCCAGCTGCCGCCGCGGCGGCGAGACCACCTGTTACGGCGGGAGGATGCAGTGAGCCGCGTCCTGGTCACCGGAGCCGGCGGCATGCTCGGCCGCGTCGTCCTCGAGGAGATACCGGGCGCGGTCGGCGCAACGCGCCAAGAACTCGACATCTGCGACGAGCGGCAAGCACGCGCTGTTTTGGCCCGTGAGCGCCCCCACTGGGTCGTGCACTGCGCCGCCTACACCGATGTCGACGGCGCAGAAGCCGAACCGGACGAAGCGTTGCGCGTGAACGGAGAGGGAGCCGGCATCGTGGCACGGGCAGCTGCCGAGGTCGGCGCCGGGATCGTCTACATCTCCTCCGACTACGTCTTCGACGGCAGCAAGGGATCGCCGTACGTCGAGGACGATGCCACCGGACCGATCTCGGCGTACGGCCGGTCGAAACTAGCCGGCGAGCAAGCCGTCACGGAGGCCAACGACAACCACCTGATCGTCCGCACTTCCTGGCTGTTCGGTCCCTACGGCCGCAACTTCGTCGACACCATCCTGACGCTCGCCCACGAGCGCGAGAAGCTGCAGGTCGTGCACGACCAGATCGGCTGCCCGACCAACACCCGTCACCTGGCACGAGCGATCGCCCAGCTGCTCGAGGCGCCCGCCCGCGGCGTCCACCACGTCGCCGGAGGCGGCGCGTGCTCGTGGTTCGAGTTCGCCAGCGAAGCGGTGCGCCTGGCCGGCGTGGCTTGCGACGTCGAGCCCTGCACCACCGAGCAGTTCCCGCGCCCGGCGCCGCGCCCCGCTAATTCGGTACTGCGGGCGACTCGCGAGCAGACGCCGCGGCTCGACCACTGGCGCGTGGGCTTGCGCGCTTACCTGGCCGAGCGTGGGTGGCTCGTCACTTCACCCGACCCCGACACAGTGCCCCCGGAGGTAGCGACCGGATGAGACTGCTCGTAACCGGAGCTTGCGGATTTATCGGCTCGCAGTACTTGCGCACGGTGCGGGAACTGCGTCCCGACGACGAGATCGTCGTGCTCGACAAGCTCACCTACGCCGGGCGCCGCGAAAACCTCGAGGGCGTCGACTGCGAGCTGGTCGTCGGTTCGATCGACGATCCCCAGATAGTGCGCGAGGTCA
>BEIR01000045.1 GCA_002898855.1 bacterium HR41 | reverse complement strand
TACTCGCAGCTTGCGACCCGCTCGCGGGTATCGAGCTTCTGGCGGAGTGCGCGCTGCTCGAGCACGTCCTGCCCGACCTCGCCGCCTTGCGCGGCGTCGAGCAGAGCCATTTCCACCACCTCGATGTCTACGAGCACACGCTCGAGGTGTTGCGTTGTGTCCTCGACCTCGAGCGAGCGCCGCAACGCGTCTGTCCCGACGCGGACGCTTCGGCCGCGCTCGCCCGCGTCCTTGCCGAGCCCCTCGCCGACGGTTTCACGCGCGGCACGGCGGTGCGCTTCGCGGCGCTGTTGCACGACATCGGCAAACCCGCGACGCGCGCGGTGCGCCCCGACGGGCGCGTGACGTTCGTAGGTCACGACGAAGTCGGTGCGCGCATGACGCTGGCGTTGTGCCGACGCCTACGCACCTCCGAGCGGCTCGCCCGCTTTCTCGCCGATCTAGCTCGCCACCACCTGGCGCTCGGCTTTTTGGTGCACGAAAGACCGCTCGACCGCGGCCGCGTCTACGACTACCTGCGGCGCTGCGAACCGGTGGAGGTCGAGGTCACCTTCCTGTCATGTGCCGACCGTCTCGCGACGCGGGGTCGCAACGCCGAGCGTGCGATCGCGGCGCATCTCGACCTCGCCCGCGAGCTGATGGCGGCGGCGCTGGCGTGGCGCGCGGCCGGCGGGGCGCCGCGGCCGCCGCTCCGCGGCGACGAGCTCGCGCGGGCGCTCGGCATCGCTCCCGGACCACAGCTCGGTCGCCTGCTCGAGAGCATCCGCCGCGCCGTGTACGCCGGCGAGGTCAGCGGCCGCGAGGAGGCGGTCGCCTACGCCCGGCGCTTGTGCGCCGACCAGCAAACCGACGCGGACTGATGCCCTCGCTGGCACGGGCGTCGCGCGCTGCGCAGCTGCGCGGCGCACGGATAGGCTGACACCATGCCTGCGAGCGACCGCACACCCGGGTCCGCCGCCGGCGGCGGAGAGCACGGTGACTGCATCTTCTGCGCGATCGTCGCCGGTCGGCTTCCCGCTCACAAGATCGCCGAGGACGAGCAGACCGTCGCCTTTCTCGACATCAACCCCTGGACGCGCGGACACACGTTGGTCGTGCCGCGCCGCCATTGCGAGAGCGTGCTCGATTGTCCGGTCGACGACCTCGCGGCGGTGGCAGCCGCCGCCCAGCGCGTCGCCCAAACGCTGCGCAAACGGCTCGGCTGCGAGGGAATCAACCTGCTGAGCGCCGCCGGCACGGTGGCATGGCAAAGCGTCTTCCACTTCCACGTCCACGTTATTCCGCGTTACGCCAACGACGGTTTGGAACCGCCGATCCATCCGCACTCGGCGACGTCCGACGAGCTCGCGCGCGTCGCCGAGAAGCTGCGCGGATGATCGCTGCCGATCGAACGCCCAGGGAGGTCACAAGCTCGTGTCGACTGCTCGCAAAGCGAACTTCGAGCGCGACGGCGATGTCGGTTTTGTGACGATCGACGCGCCGCCGCTCAACCTCTTCGACCGCAAACTCTTCGAGGATTTGCGCACTGCGTTCGACGCCGCGCGCAGCGACGGTGTGCGTGCGCTGGTCGTACGCGCCAAGGGCAAGGTGTTCACCGGCGGCGCCGACGTTCACGTCTTCGACGGGCTCGAGGGTGACGCGGCCCGCGAATTCGTCGAGGAGATCCTCGCGGTGACCCACCAGGTCGAGGATCTGCCGTTCCCGACCGTCGCCTCGGTTCACTCCCTGTGCCTGACCGCCGGGCTCGAGCTTGCTCTCGCCTGCGACTTGATCGTCGCTGCGGAGTCGGCGCGCTTCGGACTCGTCGAACGCGTGGTCGGTCTCACCCCGCTGATGGGCGGCACGCAGCGGATCGCCGAACGCGCAGGCCCGGCGCGGGCGCGCGAGTTCGTCATGACCGGCGCGATCCTGCCCGCCGCCAAGCTCGCCGAGTGGGGAGTAATCAACCGGGTGGTGCCCGACGGCAACCTCGAGCAAGAGACGCTCGCGCTCGCGCGCGACCTCGCCGCCGGACCGACGCGCGCTCACTACGCGACGAAGCGGATCGTGCGGGCGGTGGTCGACGAGGGCGTCCGCGCCGCCGACGCGATCACGCCGGCGCTAGGCGAAGAGGTGTTCGCCACCGAGGATCTAAAGGCCGGGGTGCGGGCCTTTCTCGACCACGGCGGCCCTGGTCACGCCCGCTTCGTGGGCCGCTGATCGCACGTTCAGCGATCGCGACTCGAGCGACGCCAGGTTCCCCTCCGCTGCCGAGCCTGCTAGCGTCGGGTGCGCAGGGCCGGAGATGTCCGGCAAAGAAGCGAAGTTGCCGTGCCTCGGGAGTGAAGCTCCGTGCGGCATGCGGCAGGAAGGGGCAGTAACAGCCATGCCGACCGGAACCGTCAAGTGGTTCAACGAAGAGAAGGGTTACGGGTTCATCACGCCGGACGACGGCCGGCGCGACCTGTTCGTCCACTACACGGGCATCGCCGGTGAAGGATTTCGCACCCTTCGCGAGAACGCCAAGGTCGAGTACGAAGAGGAGGCCGGGGCCAAGGGGCCGAAGGCCGTGAACGTACGGTTGCTCTAGCGCGGAGGTCTGGCCGCGAGCCGTGGGCAAGGAAGAGAAGATCGAGCTCGAAGGCGAGGTAGTCGAGGCGCTCCCGAACACGATGTTCAAGGTGCGCCTCGACAACGGCCACGAGGTGCTGGGCCACATCTCGGGAAAGATGCGGCGCCACTACATCCGAATCTTGCCGGGTGACCGAGTGCGCATCGAGCTCTCTCCCTACGACCTCTCGCGCGGCCGCATCACCTACCGCTACAAGTGAGCGCCGCGCCAGCACACCCGGCGCAGGCGCAACTCGCCGGCTGCGGGCGTGTTCTTGCGCTGCGATGGGCGAAGCGAGAACAGCGACAGGGATCGTGACGGTGGCATGGTCGGCGCGGGTCGCCCCGGCACGGGCGGCCGTGGCTGCGGCCGTCGCGGCCCTTGCCGCGTGGCTTTCGTTGCCAGCGCTCGCGTCGGCGCGCGTCATCGAGCTCGGCGCGCGCGCCCCGCAGGTGAAATCGGCGTGTCCGAACCTGCCGTGCGCTGTGCTCGCCGCCACGACGGGCTACCAGGGGCGCTCCGACAGCCTGTTGCGGCCGTTCGTGGTGCCGGCCAACGGCTACATCGTCGCGTTCACGCTGACGCTCTCGAACCTCGCCGACAACCAGATCCAGTTCTTCAACGACACCTACGGCTCGCCGGCACGCGTGCGGCTTTCGATCATCCGCCAGGGACGCACGCGCAAGACCCGCCGCGACTTCCGCCTCTTGCAGCAGTCGGACTGGTTCAACGTCGAGCCGTACTTGGGGTCGGCGCCGACGTTCGTGTTGCAGCGGCCGTTGCGGGTGCGCAAGGGTCACATCGTGGCTATCACCACCGACACCTGGGTTCCCGCGTTCGTCACGAACGTAAGCGGTCGTAACTGGTGGCGCGCCTCGCGCGAGCGCGACAAGTGTCGGCAAGACGTTTTCGAGCAGGCGGCGCACCTCCAGATCAACCTGGTGCGCCAGTACTGGTGCGACTACCACGGGGATCGTCTGATGTACACGGCGACCTTCATCCCCGACCCGACGCCGACACGGACGGTGAGCGGACAGACTGGTTCGCCGTCCGGTACCACCACGACCCCGAGACGCCCATCTGGCACCACGACGACCAGCGCACGCGCTACGACAGCACGTGCGGGCGGCGACGCGCCCTCTGGTCGCGTCTTTGCGCCACCGCCGCGCTGACGGCGCTCGGGGGGCGTCGAAGCGACAGCTCAGGGCGGCCGCGGTGACGGCGCCGACCCGGCGAACAACGGCTCCGGTCTAACCGCGGCCCGCCGGCGCCAACCATGCTGCTCGCGCGCCCCCGATCGCCGCGTACGCGCCCACGGACGGTCTTTGTCAGCACCGCTGTTCGGGCGCTAGCATCGGGCTGTGACCACGGAGGGGTGGATCTTCCTGGTCGGGTTCCGCATCTTCGATGTGGGTTTGCTGATCGTGTGGTTGATTTGGTTTTTCCGGCTTCGTCACGACGACGAGCCAGGCAGCGACGACAGCGGCGGCGGGGGAGGCGGACCGCCGCGCAAGCCGTCGGGACCGACGCCATCGGGCGGCGGCCTACGCGACCTGCTCCCCCGCGGTCGCTGGCGTCAGACGCCCATGCGCTTGCGCTCGCATCGAGCACGTGCCCGCGGTTGGCGGCGCCGACAGCTCCCGTCACCGGCACGGGTACGACGCCCCCGCGTTCCGTTGCCGGCACGCACCCATCGCTGAGGCGTGCCGATACCCGAAACTGCGTCGACAGCCCGTTACGGGCGAGGTCGAGCAACTCTCGCCACGCGGCGCTCTACGACTTCGACAGCTAGGACTCGACGGCGGGCAGACGCTGACCGCAGTACGGACAGTCGTTGACGTCCTTCTGCACGAGCTGCTCCTTCGAGCAACCGCACAGGCGCAAGTTCTCGACCGTCCAGGGAAGGTTGCTGGGCGAAGGGGCTAGCGGTAGCAGCTTGCCCACCACCTCGAGCGGTTCGCCGGTTTCGTGGTCGACGTAGTCGAAGCCCGGCTCTACCTCAGCGATGATTTCGTGCCCGCTGCGGGACCTCAAGCGATAACGCTGGCGTAGCGACACGGGCGGGAACATACCAGGACCTTCGGTAGGAAGTCGATCGCGCGTGCGCCTGTCGCCCCGCGCCGTTAGGCTTGGCGCGACCGTGTTCGCGGAGGGAGGAACGGTACGGATGCGGAAACTGTCGGCTGCTCTCGCGCTGTCGGCGCTGGTTCTGCTCGCAGGGTGCGGTAAGCGCGAGCCGGACTTGGTCAACGGCAAGGCGCTGTTCGTCGAGCGCTGCGGAGCGTGTCACGCACTCAAGCGTGCCGGCACGCAGGGTACGACAGGACCGTCGTTGGACGCCGCCTTCGCCCAGGCACGGCGCGACGGGATGGACGCCGACACCATCGCCGGCGTGGTGCGCTACCAGATCGCGCACCCGCGCCGCGGCAGCGCGATGCCGGCGAATCTCGTCACCGGAAGAGACGCCGAGGATGTCGCCGCCTACGTGGCGCACGTCGCGGCGGTGCGGGGCGAGGACCAGGGTCTGCTCGCGCAGGCCGGTCTCGCCGGCGCCCGGGACGGACGCCAAATCTTCACCGCTGCCGGCTGCGGCGGATGCCACGCCCTCGCGCGCGCAGGCACGAACGGCACGGTCGGGCCTCGCCTCGACGACCTCGTCGCGGCGGCACGGCGCTACGGTCGCCAGCGTGGCCAGAGCCCTGCCGAATATGTGCGTGAGTCGATCGTCGACCCCGACGCGTTCGTGACCCCTGGCTTCCGGCCGGGGGTTATGCCCAAGGGCTACGGGCAGCGCCTCTCGCGCGAACAGGTCGACGCGCTCGTCTCCTTCCTGCTCGGTCGCTGACGCGCGCCCAGCCGGCTAGCGCCGGCGAGACGACAAAGACAGGCGCACCGCGTGTACGTACGGCTGCGGGGCGCCGGGTGCTCTAGCCGACCAGGGCCGCGAGGCGCTCGGCGAGCTGCGGATGGGCGGCGACAAGCCCAGCCGGTTCCCCGGGCAACTCGATCACCGCGGCGCCAGCCTCCTCGGCGATTAGCCGCCCGGCAGCCCAGTCCCACGGTTTAAGACCGCGCTCGTAGTAGGCGTCGACGCGCCCGGTCGCCACCCACGCCAGATCCAGGGCCGCCGCGCCGGCACGGCGGATATCGCGCACGCGCGGAAGCAACTCGGCGACGACCTTGCCCTGCGCGGCGCGGAACTCGCGGTCGTAGCTGAAACCGGTGGCTACGAGCGCCTGGTCGAGGGGCGGCGGGTCCCCGACGACGAGGCGCTCGGCGCCCAGGTAGGTGCCGCCGCCGCGCCGCGCCACCCATGTCTCGCCGCGCAGCGGATCGTGCACGACCCCGACCAGCGGGCGGTTGTCTGCGCTGAAGAGGGCGACGCTCACGCACCATGCCGGGAAGCCGTACAGAAAGTTGACGGTGCCGTCGAGCGGATCGACGACCCACCGACGACCGCTGCGCGACGATCGCTGCCAGCCCTCTTCGGCGACGATACCGTCGTCGGGCCTTTCGGCCTCGATCAGCTCGGCGATCGTGCGCTCGGCAGTGCGGTCTGCTTCCGAGACCGGGTCGGTCGAAGAGCTCTTGGTCGCGATCGAGCGCACGCGACGGCGGCGGCGCTGCAGCAACAGATCGCCGGCGGCGTGTGCAGCCCGGACCGCGAGCTCGGCATCGGGTCCGAGGCGCGCGAGCGGATCGTGGCTTGACGGTGCGCTGACTGCCGGCGAGAGGAACGTCACGCGCCCAAATATCGACGATCTGTGGCGTTCTGTCACGCTCGCACTGCGATCGATGACTGCTCCGCGACCCGGCCGATGGGGTCGCGGGGACGCTACGAGCGCCCGACAGTTACCGGTCGCCGCCGACCGCGAAGGGTGCGGCGGCTGGTTGCCAGTTCAAGCGACCCAGCGCAGCGCGGCTGCGACGACCACCAGCGCCCCGACCACGAGCGCAACCGCGACCAGCAGCCGGAACGCATCGCGCTCGCGCCGCAGCGGATCGAAGCGCCGTGGTGGCATCGGGCCGACGCAAGCCGGGGCCGCTAGAGCAGGTAGAGGCTAGAGAACACGAAGATCCACATGATGTCGACGAAGTGCCAGTAGATCCCCGGCACCTCGACGCCGCGGTGCTCCTCGGGCGAGTAGTGGCCGCGGAAGGAGCGGATCGTCGCGAACGTGAGAAGAATGAGGCCCACCGCGACGTGCGCCCCGTGCAGACCGGTAAGACCGTAGAAGATCGACCCCTGCGCGTTGTCGTGCGGCGCCCAGCCGAGGTGTACGTACTCGTTGATCTGTATCGACAGGAACGTTGCGCCCAGCGCCAGCGTCGAAACGAGCCCGCCCTTCAGCGCCCGACGGTTGCCGTTGCGGATACCGGTAAGCGCCCAGTGCATCGTCAGGCTCGACGAGAGCAGGATCGCGGTGTTAACGGCGGCGACGTCGACCGGGATGTGTTCGCCCGCCGCCGGCCACTCAGCGCCGGCGACCACACGGATGAAGAAGTAGGCCGTGAAGAAGGCCATGAACAGCATCAGCTCGGAGACGATGAACAGCAGCATTCCGAGCGTCGCCGGCTCGGCCCCGGACGACCAGTGGATCTTCGGCGGATGGTGTTCGGCGTGGCTGTGGAAGGCCTTGTCGTCGCCGACCGCGAAAACGTCGGCTGCCGCGGGCGGTGCGCTCACGGCGCGACCTCCGCGGGCGTCTCGGCGACGTCAGCTACGACGTGCTCGACCGGGCGCGACGTCAGCTGACGCACGCGGTTGACGAGGTCGGCGCGCAACCAACCCGAGCGTGCCTCGGGAAACGTCGAGATGACGATCTCGTCGGGGTCGTAGAACTGGAGGGCGTTGCGCACCGCTGTGTAGGGGTCGGGATGTACCACCTGGCCGATCGCCTCGAGGCCCTCCCGCCGCAAGAGCTCGAGCATTCGCGCCAGGCGCTCCTGCGCTTCGGCCGTGCCGTTGGCGCTGCCCAGCGGCACGAGGACGATGAAGCGCCGACGGCCCTCGCGCGCCTTGGTCTTCAACAGGTCGAGCAGCTCTTCGCTGGCGACAGTGCGATTGGCGACGACAAGTGTGCGCTTGACCTGCTCGCGCTCGTGATCGAGGTCGACGACCACGTGCTCGACCGGAACGGTGGTAGCTCCGCGTACGCGGTCGACCAGACCTTGGCGCAGCCAACCAGAGCGGGTCTGCGGGTGAGTGGAGATGATGATTTCGTCGTAGCGGCGTTCCCGCAGGGCGTCCATCACCGCCGTGTAGGGATCGGGATCGACGACCTCGCCGGTGGCTTCGATCCCCGCCTCGCGGAGCTGAGCGAGCGTCAAATTGATCCGGTTGGCAGCCGCCTGCCGCACGGTGTCGTCATAGATCACGAGGCCGTGCTTGGGCGTGTTCTGCGGGCA
>BEIR01000044.1 GCA_002898855.1 bacterium HR41 | reverse complement strand
ACAGCGACGGTTGCGTAGTACCACGGACCGAACCGTGCCTTCCAGCGCGGGTGGGCGTCGACGCGCTCGGTCACCTCGGCGTCGAGACCGACACCAGCGGTGAAGACGAAGTAGCGGCCGGTCGCTTGCCCTAGGTCTACCGTTCGCACCGGCAGCGTGTCGGCGAGGCGCAAAAGGTGCTCGGTGGCGTCGACTACGTCGCCGGGAACGCCGAGGCTGCGGCAGAACACGTTCGCCGACCCGCCCGGGAGGACCGCCAGTGGCGTCGCAGTGCCGGCCAGGCCGTTTGCCGCCTCGTTGACGGTGCCGTCGCCGCCGAAAGCGCAGACAAGGTCGTAGCCCTCGGAGGCAGCGTCGCGGCAGATGGCGGTGGCGTGGCCTTGCGCCTCGGTGTCGACCGCGGTCACGTCGTAGCGCGACTCAAGAGCGTGGACCACGAGGTTGCGCAGCCGCGCCGAGACCGTTGTCGCGTAGGGGTTGACGATCACGAGCATCCGGCGCTTGCGCGTCGGACGCTCGAGAACCGAAAGAGAGATCGCCGCTTCTTGGCGAGTGCTGGTCACGTTTCCGCCGCTTCGAAACGCACGATCCCGTCCGCCTCGATCTCTCTGGCGCGCCCTTCGGCGAGCAGCAGGTCGAGGTGGCCGAGCACCTCGGACAACGTCAAATACGCCTGTGTCACCGCCACGTTTCCCCACAGCTCCTGGGCGATCTCGTAGGCGGTGCGTGGCTGCTGGGCGATCAAGCGGCGGATCTTTTCGGCGCGCCGCCGGTGGAGCGCGAAGCGCTCGTCGATCAACGCACGGTGGTCGGCGATCGTCTCGCCGTGGCCCGGCAAGCCGAGCGCGAAATCGAGCTCGCGCGTGCGCGAGAGCGACTCGAGGTAGCGGACAAGGACGCGCGGGCGTTCGCGCTCGCCCTCGCGGGGACGGGCGAGCAGCGGGTTGGACGAGATGTGGGCGAGAAGGTGATCGCCGAGGATCGCGACCCCCCGCTGCTCGTCGAGAAAGACAGTGTCCGACAGGCTGTGCCCGGGACGGTGCAGCACGCGCAGCCGGCGCTGCGCGAGTTCGACGATGTCGCCGTCGCGCAGCACGCGGTGTACGGGCCCGCTCGCGCCCCAACCGCGGAACGAGCGCGAGACCGACTGCAGCGCGGTGGCCACGTCGCTCGGGATGCCGTGGCGCAACATCATCGCGTGCGCAAACGCGTCCTCTGCCTCGGCCTCTTCGCGGTAGCGCTCGATGAAGGGAACGGTCGCGTCGAGCGCCGCCACCTCGGCGCCCGATCGCTCCGCGACGATCCGCACGAGCCCCGTGTGGTCGATGTGCTGGTGGGTGACGAGAACGAGCTCGATGTCCTCGATCCGCCGTCCCAGCGCGGCGAGGCCACGCTCGAGCGCGTTCAACGACGTGCCCGAGTTGGGGCCGGTGTCGACGAGCGTGAGCGGCTCGTCGTCGATCAACAGCACGTTGACGCGGCCAACGGCGAACGGCGTGGGGATCGCGAGCCGGTGGATGCCGAAACGCTCGGCGGTGGCCCACCCCTCGGCGTGAGCGATGTCAGTGTCGGCGGTGCGCGGCGCCGACCCTTGCGCCCCGGCGCCGACTCTCGCGCTCGCGCGCTCCCCCCGCTGGCTGTTCGCTTCGGGCATGACTGGCGGGGAAACTACCGCCGTTCCGCCGGCGACGTGCTCGCGGTGTCCGACGGCTGACCGTCGCGCATGCGCGCCGCGGCCTCGGCCGCCACGAGGTGGGTGGTTCGCGGCTCGTGCGCCGCAAGGGCGCGGGCGCGGCGCTCGAAACGCAAGTCGGCGAGCGTGGCGCGGCGCCTGAGCTGCAGGTACTCCTCCCAGGACGGGACGAGGAACGTCTCGAGGTAGCGCTCGCGATCAGCGAGGTCGCGGAAGAGCTGCCAGCGTCGCGCGCCAGCGCGACGCCGCGCGCGGCCGACCGGCTCCATCCCCGCTTCGAACGCCGGCTGCGCCGCTTGCGGCACGATGTACTCGACGGTGACGAGCACCGGCCCGACGGCCGGCTCCGGCTCGAACGCAAGCTGCGGCTCCGACCACGCCACGGCGGGTCTGAGATCGAGGTCCTCGCCGCCGCGTACGGGTCGCGAGAGGCCGACCGCGGCTGTGACGGCGAGCCCGCCGGCGGCGACGAGCAAGGGGAGGGTGGGGACGGAGTGTTCGGCGAGCGCGCCCCACAGCGCGGCCCCGGCGGCTTGCCCGCCCTGCAGCGTGAGCAGGAACACAGCTAGGCCGCGCGCTCGCACCCAGGCGGGAAGCACGGTTTGCGCGCTGGCATTGAGCGACGACACCGCGGCGATCCATGCCGCGCCCGCGAACGTCAGCGCTGCCGCGCCGACCACAACGGCGCGGGCGGTGGCGATCGCCGCGAGCGCGACGCCGAGCACGGCAATCGCGAGGGTCACGGTCCCGTTGGCGCCGAGCGCAGCGCGCAGACGCGGGATCGCGATGACGCCGGCGAAAGCTCCGACGCCGACAGCGCCGAGCAAAAGCCCGTAACCGTCCGAGCCGAGCCCGAGACGGCGCGCGGCCACGAGCGGCAACAGCGCCCACAGCGCGCTGGCGAAAAGCGCGAACGGGAAGGTGCGGCCTAGCACCCGGCGCATCCGCGGAGACGCGCGGGCGTAACGAACGCCCGCCCAGATCGCTCCGCGCAGCCGGTCGCGGGACGCTGGTTGTGGCTCTCGCCGCCAGGTCGACGCCGCCAAGAGCACCGCGAGGAACGACAGCGCGTTGGCAGCGAACACCCACCCCGGACCCGCAGCTGCCACCACCACGCCGCCGATCGCCGGTCCCACCGCTCGCGCCGCGTTCACCGACGCCGAGTTCAGAGCGACCGCGTGAGGGACAAGCTCGCGCGGCACGAGCTCCTGCTGCACCGCCTGCCACACGGGACGGCGCAACGCGTCGGCGAGGCCGACAGCGAAGGTCAGCGCGAGCAATGTCACGGGGTCGATCGCACCGCTGAAGGTCGTGACAGCCAGTGCCACCGCGGCAGCTAGCGCGAGCGACTGGCTCGCGACGAGGACACGGCGGCGGTCGACGAGATCACCGAGCGCTCCTGCTGGCAGCGCCAGCACCACGACGGGAAGGCTCACCGCCGTTTGCACCAGCGCGACCTCGAGCGCCGAACCCTCGAGATCGATCATCAACCACTGCGCACCGACCAGCTGCATCCACGTGCCGACGTGGGACGTGAGCTGCCCCACGAACAGGCGCCGCCAGGTGGGGTAGCGCAGCGGCGCCCAGCCCGAGGCCGCGCCCGCGCGCACCGCCAGACCTAGGAGCGGATAAGCGCGAGCACCTCGTCGCGCTTCTCGGCCATGTGCTCGGGCGAGACGAGCGACTCGAGGTTGAGACGCAGAAGCGGCTCAGTGTTGGACGGGCGGACGTTGAAGTGCCAGTCGGGGTAGTCCACCGAAACCCCGTCGAGCCAGCTCACCTCGCCGTCGGAGTAACGCTCGGCGAGCTCGCGCATCTTCGCCTGGGGATCGGCGACACGCGAGTTGATCTCGCCGGAAATGAAGTAGCGGCTGCGCAGGGGGGCGAGAAGCTCGCTCAGCTTGGCGCCGCGGCGCGACAGCAGCTCGAGCACCAGCAGCGCCGGAACTGTGCCCGAGTCACAGCAGTAGAAGTCGCGGAAGTAGTAGTGCCCGGACACCTCGCCGCCGAAGGCGGCGCCGGTCTCGCGCATCCGAGCCTTGAAGAAGGCGTGCCCAACACGGTTGACGAGCGCGGTGCCGCCCGCCCGCTCGACGACGTCGCGCACCGCGCGGCTGGCGCGCACGTCGTAGAGGATCGTCGCGCCGGGCTCCTTCGCGAGAATCGCTTCGGCGAGCAGCGCCGTCAAAAAGTCGCCGTCGACGAAGCGACCTTGGTCGTCGATGAAAAAGCAACGGTCGGCGTCGCCGTCCCAGGCGATGCCCAGATCAGCGCCTTCGGCAAGCACACGGTCGATCACAAGCTGACGGTTCTCTGGCAACAGCGGGTTCGGCTCGTGCTCGGGGAAGCGGCCGTCGGGCTCCCAGGCGATCGTCACAAGCTCGAGCGGCAGCTCGTCGAGTAGCGGGCCGACACCGATCTTGGCTACGCCGTTGCCGCCATCAACCACGACCTTCATCGGTCGCACGCTCGCCGGATCGATGAAGGCACGAACGTGTTCGCGGTAGTCGTCGAGGAGGTCGGCGCGCGCGATCTCGCCCGTGCCGCCCTCGCCGGCGCTCGGTTCGCCAGCCTCGACGAGAGCCCGGAGCTCGGCGATGCCGCTGTCGCCCGACAGCGCGACCGCGTTGCGGCGCACCAGCTTCGCTCCCGTCCACTCCGGCGGGTTGTGCGAGGCGGTGCAGGCGAGCCCGCCGTCGAGACCGCGCGATCCAACCGCGTAGTAGAGGACCTCGGTGGGTGTCATGCCGATGTCGAGCACGTCGGCGCCGGCGGCTGCCATGCCGCGGGCGTATGCCTCGGCGAGCTCCGGCGCTGAGGTGCGCACGTCGCGGCAGAGCGCGAGCTTGAGCTCGCTAACCGGGGTCCCCTCGAGTTCCGCCACAACAGCAGCGAAGGCGCGTCCGATGCGCTCGGCGACGGACGCGTCGATCTGGCTCGGGTAGAGCCCGCGAACGCCGTAAGCCTTGAAGATCGAGCTGTCGACTGCGGTGCCGGGCACGCCCGCGGGAATCTAGCCGCTCGCCCCGTCGCTTTGAGCGCTGCGCCCGCCACCGCGTGGGCCGCTCGCGCTCGCCGCGGCCGTCGGCCAAGCGGCGAGGATTTCCTGTCGGGCCGCTTCCAGTGACTGGTTGATCACACGCGTGTCGGCGATCACCGGCATGAAGTTGTTGTCCCCTTGCCAGCGCGGCACGACATGCTGGTGGAGGTGCGCCGCGAACCCGGCGCCTGCGACCTTCCCGAGGTTGATGCCGATGTTGAAACCGTCGGCCGCGAACGCGCGGCGCAGCGCACGAACGCAGTCGCGCGTCAAGGTCTGGAGCTCGAGAAGCTCGTCGTCGTCGAGCGCGTCGAGCTCGCCGACGTGGCGGTAGGGCGCGACCATCAGGTGGCCGGGCGCGTAGGGGAAGGCGTTCAGCAGCACGTAACAGCGCTCGCCCCGGTGGACGATCAGCTCTTCCCGCCCGCTCGCCTGGCGGGGGCTGGTGCAGAAGATGCACTCCGCGCTCTTCGGGCCGCGGATGTAGGCGACCCGCCACGGCGCCCACAGCGGTCGCTTGCCGTCTTCCGCTACAGCCATCGCCGGTACCTGAAGTAACCGAACATGCCGAGCAGCATCACGACCATCGAACCGATGATGATCCAGAAGCTGGTCGAGGGGCCGGCGGCGGGATCGCCACCACCGGGCAGGCCGACGTTCATGCCGAAGATGCTCGCTACCAGCGTGAGCGGCAGGACTACCACGCTGATCGCCGTCAGCACCAACAGGATGTCGTTCACGCGGTGCGAAATGACTGACTCGTTGGTGGACTCGAGCGCCTCGATCACCTCTTTGTAGTTCTCGAGAACGTCCCAGATCCGCTCGGACGCGTCGACGATGTCGTCGAAGTAGATCTCGAGATCGCCGCTGATGAAACGTTGCTTGGTGCGCTCGAGGTCGTTGAGCACAGCGCGCTGGGGGCGGACGATCTTGCGGAAGTTGATGATCTCCTGTTTGGCGTTCGAGATGTCGCGCACGATCTCGCGCGACCGCCCCTCGAAGATGTCTTCCTCGATCCGTTCGAGCTTGTTGCCCATCTTGCGCAACATCGGGAAGCAGTAATCGAACGCATCGTCGACGATCCTGTACAGGAGGTAACCGGGCCCCTTTGACAAGAGCGACTCGCGGAAGTCGGAGTTCGACGTGCAGCGTTCGAACAGGTAGGAAACCGGGGGTATCGGCTCGTTGGGAATGGTGATCAGATAGTCCGGCCCGACGAACATGTCTAGCTCGGCCGCGTTGAGACGGCCGACCGCCTTGTCGAACACAGGAAAGTGCAGAACGATGAACAGGTAGTCGGGGTACTCGTCGATCTTCGGGCGCTGGTTGCGCGACGCGACGTCCTCGTAGTCGAGGGGGTGGAAGTCGAAGTGCTCTTCGAGCCACGCGCGCTCGAGCGGCCCCGGGCGCTCGATGTTGATCCAGCGGAGCCCGCCGTACTCGACCTCGGCGATATTCGGCTCGTCCCTAAGCGGCGTCCGCGAGGGAGTGGCGGCAGCGAGACGAGCGCGGCTCGTGCGGCGTATGCGCGGTCTCGGCACGCTCGGCATCGCTGCGACTGAGGGGCTCCTCGGGGACCGTCATGACCCGTCGATTGTAGAGCCCGTACGTGCCGTGCCCTCGCGGCACAGGGCTAGAAGGCGCTATTCTTGCCGCCTCACATAGCGCCGCTCACATCGAGAGGGGTGGAGGGACTTGGCCCTGTGAAACCCCGGCAACCATCTCGGCCCGGCGCGGTCGGGAACGGTGCCAATTCCAAGCGGGCCGGGCGGCCCGGGAGATGTGACGAAGTGCTTCGGGCGAAGCCCTCGTCACAAAGGAACGGAAGCGGCGAGGGATCTTCGGTCGACAAGGGGGTCAAGATGGCCGTCGAGGCACTGCGGTGCAAAGAGTGTGGAGAGAGGTATCCGCTCGACGCTCGCTACGTCTGCGAGCGCTGCTTCGGGCCGCTCGAGGTCGAGTACGACCTGAGCGCTATCGACGCATCGGCGGTGCGTGCCCGGATCGAAAGCGGGCCAGCGTCGATCTGGCGCTACGCCGATCTGCTGCCCTTCGCGACACCGCCGGCTAGCCCGCTGCCGGTCGGGCTAACACCGCTCGTCCGGGCCGACCGCCTGGCGGAGCGCCTCGGCCTTGGCGAGGTGTGGGTGAAAAATGACGCCGCCAACCCCACCCACTCCTTTAAGGATCGGGTCGTGGCGGTGGCGATCGCCAAGGCCCGCGAGCTCGGCTACTCGGTGGTGGCCTGCGCATCGACGGGCAACCTCGCGCAGGCCGTGGCGGCGCACGCTGCAGCGGCAGGCCTCGACGCGTACGTCTTCATACCCGCCGATCTCGAGCGCGAGAAGGTCCTCGCCACCGGCGTGTACGGCGCCAAGATCGTGGCCGTTGAGGGCACCTACGACGACGTCAACCGCCTCTGCACCGAGCTGTCGGCGGAGCGCGAGTGGGCCTTCGTCAACGTCAACGTGCGCCCCTACTACGCCGAGGGCTCGAAAACTCTCGGCTACGAGATCGCCGAGCAGCTCGGGTTCGAACTGCCCGATCGCGTCGTCTGTCCGATCGCCTCGGGCTCGATGTTCACCAAGATCGCGCGCGCCTTCGACGAGCTGGTCGAGCTCGGGCTGGTCGCGAGGCCCGAGCGTGGCGGCCCGATCTTCTGCGGTGCGCAGGCGGCGGGGTGCGCGCCGGTCGCCGAGGCGTTCGCCAACGGCTGGGACGTCTGCCGGCCGGTGAAACCGAACACGATCGCCAAGTCGCTGGCGATCGGCAATCCGGCCGACGGGCCGTACGCGCTCGGGCTCGCACGGCGTAGCGGCGGCACGATCGAGGCCGTGAGCGACCGCGAGATCGTCGAGGGCATCGAACTGCTCGCCGAGACGACCGGCATCTTCCCGGAGACGGCGGGGGGCGTCACCGTGGCCGTGCTGCGCAAGCTCGCCGAACAGGGAAAGATCGCTCCCGACGAGCGCGTGGTCGTGCTCAACACGGGTGAGGGCCTGAAAACGCTCGACGCGATCGCCGACGCTGTCGAAGTCGTACGCATCGAACCGCGGCTCGAGGCGTTCGACCGTGCCTTCGGGCTGGCGGGCGCCGCCGCGAGCTAGGCGCGCGGGCACGCAGCGCGGGGCGCGACAAGAGACCGGCAGCGGTGGAAGAGCACCGTTAGAGTTCGCTGACGCGATGGGTGTGACAGTGAAGATCCCGACGCAGCTGCGCTCGGTGACCGGCGGCGAGGCCGAGGCCGTGATCGACGGAGCGACCACGGTCGGCGAGGTGCTCGACCGCCTCTACGAACGCTACGAGGGGCTGCGCGACCGAATCTCCGACGACGGTGCCCTGCGGCG
>BEIR01000043.1 GCA_002898855.1 bacterium HR41 | reverse complement strand
GACTCGGGCACCGGCTGGCCGAGCTTTTTCGCGCCGATCACACCCGACGCGATCGAGTACCGCGAGGACCGAAGCCACGGCATGGTGCGCATCGAGGTGCGCTGCGCCCGCTGCGCCTCGCACCTCGGCCACGTCTTCCCCGACGGGCCGCCCCCGACCGGCCAGCGCTACTGCATCAACTCGCTGGCGCTGGAGTTCGAGGGCGGGTCGGGAGCGTCCGCGTAGGTCGAGCGGCTACGGCTGGATTCCCCCGCCCGGCAACAGCTCGTTGGTGTAGGCGGCGGTCGGGTCTGGGGCGCGGCGCAGGATGCCGCGCTCGTGCAGCCAGCCGCCGAAGTCGCGCCACTCGGCGGGATCCTGCCAGCCCCACGGGCGGCCGCGGGGCGGGGCGAACGCCGGCAGCGTCGCTTTCAGCGCGGCGGTCTGCAGGCGGCGGTCGAGGTCGCGGTTCGCCCGCACCAGCGCCCGCACCGCGAAGTCGGGGTCCCGGCGCGTGAGCCGCTCGCCGCGCGCCACGGCAGCGAGGAAGGCGCGCAGTTTGGCGCGATCGCGCGCGAGCGCGTCGGCGTTGGCGACGAACACGAGCTCGTCGTAGCTCGGGACGCCCGCTCGATCGACGGGCAGAACCTGCGGGTCGCGCCGCGCCAGACGCAGCTGCACGCCCTCGTAGTTCCAGAACGCTCCGATCACGGCGTCGACCTTGCCCGTAAGCAGCGCCGGTGCGAGCCCGAAACCGACGTTGCGTACGCGCACCTGCGCCGGGTCGACGCCCGCTGCTACCGCGATCGCCTCGAGGTAGGCGCGCTGATAGTCGATGCCCGCATAGCCGACGCGCTTGCCGGCGAGATCGCGCGGCCCGCGGATCCGCGCCCGCGGCAGCCAGACGAGCGAAGTGAGGGGACGCTGCACGAGCGCCGCCACCGACCGCACGCGCAGCCCGCGGTCGACGGCGCGGAACACCTCTGGCTCGTATGACACCGCCAGGTCGACGCGACCCGCGGCGACCGTGCGGATCGGCGCCGACGGGTCGGACGGGGCGCGGAGAGCCACGCGCAGACCGGCCTGGCGGAAATACCCCGCCGCCTCGGCCGCGTAGATCGGGGCATGGTCGGCGTTCGGGAACCAGTCGAGCATCACCGTCACGGTCCGCTCGCCTGCCGGTGTCACGCGCTCGCGCTTCTCGCCACACGCGCTCGCCGCGAGCGCCACCACCGCCAGCGCTGCTGCCACGGCCGCCGCGCGCAACCGGGTCGCGCGGCCAGGCGATCGCAGCCGCGAGCCGAAGCGTGCACAAGACTGCACACGACCCCTCGCCTTCGAGCTCACCTAGCTACCTCCCGTCGCCACGGACAGAAGACACGCTCCGCCGCCGCCACGGCGCCGAAGAGGGCCACCGCCATCGCTGCTAGCACCACCACGCCTGCGTACACGCGTGCGGTTTCTAGCTGATTGTTGGCGAGCAGCACGAGCCGACCGAGCCCGCGGTCGGCGCCGGCCCACTCGCCGAACACCGCGCCGATCACCGCCACCGACGCCGCTACACGCAAACCACTGAAAAAGTAGGGGAGGGCGGAAGGAAGCTCGACCCGCCACAGAGCGAGCCAACGGTCGGCGCCCAGCGTTCGCACCAGCTTGACGAGATCCGGGTCGACGGCGCGCAAACCGTCGGCGACGTTGACCGCGATCGGGAAAAAACAAATCAGCGCGACGATCGCGAGCTTCGGCCCGATCCCGTAGTCGAAGGCGAGGACGAAGATCGGTGCGAGCACCACCAGCGGGATCGCCTGCGAAGCGACGAGCAGCGGATAGGCGGCGTCGCGCAGCGGGCGCCACAGGTGCATCGCCACAGCGCCGCCCACTCCCAGGAGCACGGCGAGCGCCAGACCGAGCACAACCTCCTGGAGCGTGATCACCGCTTCGCTCGCAAGCAGGTCGCGGTCGCGCACCAGCGCGTCCCAAGTCTCGCCCGGGGAAGCCAGCGTCAGGTCGTCGACCCCCGGGAGCGAAGCGACGAACTGCCAGAGCGCGAGCGCGCAGCCGAGCAGAGCGACGACCGCTGCCAGACGGCCCAGCCGCGCGCGTGAGAACAGTGGCGATCGCACTACCACCGCCCGCAAGCTTGCCGCTCAGCGTTCGCTCGCGTCCGCCAGCAGCTCGAGTGCCTGTGCGTACACGGCACGCAAGCGGTCTTCGCTGAACAGATCGCGTCGCCGCGGCGGCCGCGGGCCGAGCTCGAAAACACGCAGCACTCGCGCCGGACGTGGCGAGAGCAGGGCTACGCGGTCGGCGAGGAACAGCGCCTCCTCGACATCGTGCGTTACCAGCACGACGGTGCGACGCTCGCGTGTCAGCACACCGCGCAGCCACTCCTGCAGGCGCACGCGCGTGAGCGCGTCGAGCGCCGCGAACGGTTCGTCCAACAGCAACACCGGCTTTCCGGCGAGCAGCGTGCGCACGAACGCGACACGCTGGCGCATCCCGCCCGACAGCTGGTGCGGCCACGCGCGCTCGAAGCCGGCGAGGCCGAGAGCACCGAAGAGGGGAGCGGCACGACGCTGCGCCTCGCGCCTCCCGACACCGCGGCACTCGAGCGCGAGAGCGGCGTTGCCGAGCGCGTCCCGCCACGGCAACAGCGAATCGCGCTGCGGCATGTACACGCAGAGCTCACGGCGCTCGCGGGCGCTGCGCGCCCCGAGCACCGAGATCTCCCCGCGCTGCGGCTCCGCGAGGCCCGCGACGAGCTCGAGCAACGTCGACTTGCCGCAACCCGACGGACCGACGAGCGCCAGCGCGCCGCCGCCCTCGACCTCGAGCGACACGCCGTCGAGCACAGCGAGATGGTCGCGCCCGCGACCGAAACCGTGGCTTACGTTTGCGACCGTGACCGTACCGGCCGGCGCGCGCTCGCCCGGATCGGCGTCCCGCGAAGCGGTGCCAAACGCGGCGGTGGGCTCGCTCACCGTCGGCGGTGGGCCGCTTGCGTCACGCTGCCCGGCTGCGCGACCGCGCGCACGAAAGTCTCCAGCTGGTGCGTCGTCCAGCACTCGAAGACACCGTCGCAGTAGGGCTCGTACACACCCATCACCGAGTCACCGTAGTTCCAGTACAGCTTCGGCTCGGGGTTGATCCAGAACGTGCGGCCGGCAGCCGCCGCGATCTTCGCGAACGCGTGCTCGTGCGGATCGCGACCGTTGGTGCGGGCGTCGCCGAGCACGATCACGGTCGAGCGCGGATCGAGGTCGTCGACGACGGTGTCGCGGAACTCGAGCCACACGCGACCGTAGTCCGTGTAGCCGGACACGTCGGCCACGCCGGCGTCGCTCGCGATCTTTCGCGACACCTCGGCGAACGAGCGCTCGCTCGCGAACACGTCCGTCACCTCCGAGATCCGCTCGATGAACACGAACGACCGCAACTTCCGGAACTGGTCGTGGAGAGCGTGTAGGACCGAAAGGAAAAAGACGCTCGCCGAGGTGACGCTGGTAGACACGTCGCAGAGCACGTAGAGGCTCGGGCGCCGTGGCCGGCGCGGCCGCGTGCGCACCGTCATCGGCACGCCGCCGGTCTCGAGCGAAGCGCGCAGCGTGCGGCGCAGATCGACCACCGCCGAGCGCCGCCGCCCACGCAACGACCGTCCTTCGGTCGCAAGCCGGCGCTTGAGTTGCCCGACCACGCGGTGGACCTGGCCCAGGTCCTTGGCCGGTGTGCTCGGCAGCGCACGGTCGAAGTCGCGCAGCGGCCGTTTCGGCGGGAGCTGGCCCGTGCGCTCGATCGCCTGCTTTTCGAGCTCGCGGCGCACCAGCTGTTCGAAACGGCGCAAGCGATCGTGGCTGACGCGCGCCTCCCCGCCCTGGTCGCCGCGCTCGCTGCGCAAGCCGAGCGCGCGGCGGATCCGCTGCACGTCCACGCCGACCACCCCCGAGCCCTCGCCGAGCCGTCCGAACGCAGCCGCCGCCAGGCGCGCCAGGTCGCGCAGCTCGGCGTCGCTGCCGTCGGCGAGCGCCGCCTGCACGCGCTCGCGCAGCGTGTCGATGTCGAGGTCGAGCGCTTCGGCGCTGGCCGCAGCCAGCGACTGTTCGCGCACGCCCTGCTCGACCGCCGCGCGCTCGACAGCGCGGAAGAAGAAGCGATCGAACACCTGGACGAACACGTGACGGTCGCCGCGCGACTTGGCGAGCGTGGCGGCGAGCGCCTCACGGAAAACGACGCGGTCGCGCCAGCTGACGGCGTCGAGAGCGGCGATCGCGTCGAGCATCTCCGACGTTCCGACCGCAAGGCCCTCGCTGCGCAGCTCGTCGCAGAACTCGGCGATGCGTGCCGCCATCCCCGCGCCGCCGGGCGCCGGTGAGCGCCGCCCGAACGGGCCTGCTGCAGGCGGCGCCTGGCCGCTCACGGTCCGCCCGCCCCGGCTCGCCGCGGGGCGAGCTCGGGGAGCTTGAGCCCGATCCGTTCCGCGACGACGTCGAGGTCGGCGCGGTGCTTGAGGATGATCGACAGCGTGCGCTCGAGCAGCGCGCGATCGATATCGGCTGCGCCGAGCAGGACGAGGGCGCGTGCCCAGTCGATCGACTCGGCGATCGACGGCGGTTTCTTCAGATCCAGCTGGCGCACCATGTGGACGATCTCGACGAGCTTGCGCGCGATCCGCTCGTCGAGGTCGGGTTCGTGCAGGCGCACGATCTCGAGTTCACGCTCGACGCTCGGATAGTCGAGCCAGAGGTACAGGCAGCGCCGCTTGAGCGCCTCGGTCAGCTCGCGCGAGTCGTTGGACGTCAAGACGACCAACGGCTGGGTGCGCGCCGAGACGACGCCGAGCTCGGGGATCGAGACCTGGAAGTCCGAGAGGATCTCGAGCAGCATCGCCTCGAACTCCTGGTCGGTCTTGTCGATCTCGTCGATCAACAGCACCGTGGCGTCTTCGCTGCGGATCGCTGCCAGAAGCGGCCGCGCGAGCAGGAACTCCTCGCCGAAGATGTCGTCGCGCACCTGCTCCCAACCGGCCTCGCGAGCCTCGGTTTGAATGCGCAGCAGCTGCTTGCGGTAGTTCCACTCGTACAGCGCCTTCGCCTCGTCGAGCCCCTCGTAGCACTGCAAGCGGATCAACCTTCGGTCGGTTGCCCGTGCGAGCGCCTTGGCGAGCTCGGTCTTGCCAACCCCGGCCGGGCCCTCGACCAGCACCGGCTTGCCGAGCCGCGCAGCGAGAAAGGCGACGAGCGCGGTTGCGTCGTCGGCCAGATAGCCGACCTGCTCCAGGCGGACGCGCGCGTCGTCCGCGGAGCTGAACCCGTCGCGCATCGCGGCAAGGATACTTGCGTGGTGCTGCCAGCGGCCGTTCTTTTCGCGCGCGCCTCCCGAGTCGTCCCGCTCGCCGAGCTGCCCGAGCAAAGCGGCGGGTTCGCTGTCGACCCGAGCTTTTTCGTCGCGACCTTCGCCATGGGGTTCGCGATCGCTGTCGCCGGCCACCTCTTCCAGCTGCGCGCGTTCGTCGCGGCAGGTGTCGTGCTCGTGCTGCTCGCAACCGTCTTCCTGCCGCTCGCGCTGCACCTCGTGCGCTGATAGCGGGGCGCGTATGGAGGTGCGCCAGCGCCCGTCCGCGTTCCGAGCTACTTGCGCCGCGCCGCTACGACGACACCGTCGCCGATCGGCACCACGACCCCCTGCCAGGCGGGCGAGTCGACGAGCGTGCGCGTCAGCTCGCGCAGCGCACGGCGCTGCTCGGGATCCCAGCCACTCTCGCGCTCGTCGGTCCAGGCCACGGAACCGCCGGCGAGCGCGTTGTCGGCGACGACCAGCGCGTCCTCGGCCAGAAGGGGCGTGGCGAGCTCGAGGTAGCGGCCGTACTCGACCTTGGTGGCGTCGAGAAACAGCAGGTCGAAGGGGCCGGCGAGCCGCCCGAGGACCTCTAGCGCGTCGCCGCTCACGATCTCGACCTTGTCGCCCGCGCCGCTGCGATCGAGAAAAGCCCGTGCCTGGTGTGCCCGCTGCGGGTCGCGCTCGATCGTGACGATCCGCCCCGAGCGCAGCGCCCGCGCCATGTGCACGGTCGAGTACCCGATCGCGGTGCCGACCTCGAGCACGCGCGGGTCGCGGAACCGGCAGAGCAACGCCAGCAGCGCGCCCGTCGGCCGGTGCACGATCGGGATGCGTTCACGACGCGCAAGCTCCTCCATCTCGACCAAGAGCGGATCGGCCGGCGGCGCGACGGTCTCGAGGTATCGCGCGACAGCTGGGTCGAGGATCGCCACGACCACGACCCTACTCGCCGCGTGTCGGGAGCGTCGGCGTAAGCTGCGCGCTCATGTCGCAGCCGATCGAAGCGCCGCCAGGTCTCGAAGGTGTCGTCGCCTTCGCTACCGAGATCGCGGAGCCAGATATCGCCGGCTCGGCGCTGCGCTACCGCGGTGTAGACATCGAAGAGCTGGTCGGCGTCGTGCCCTACGAGAAGGTATGGGGTCTCCTCGTCGACGACCGCTACGAGCCCGGGCTGCCGCCGGCCGAACCCCACCCGCTCGCGGTGCGAAGCGGCGATCCGCGCGTCGACCTGCAGGCAGCGCTAGCGATGCTCGGCCCCGAGTGGGGGCTGCGACCGCTGCTCGACGTCGACCTCGCCACCGCCCGCGAGCAGCTGGCACGCGTGTCGGTGATGGCGCTCTCGTTCGTGGCGCAGTCGGCGCGCGGCCAGGGGCAACCACCGGTGCCGCAAGCCGAGGTCGACCGCGGCCGCACGATCGCCGAGCGCTTCCTGATCCGCTGGCGCGGAGAGGCCGATCCACGCCACGTCCGGGCGATCGACGCCTACTGGATCGCGGCGGCCGAGCACGGCATGAACGCCTCGACGTTCACCGCTCGCGTCGTCGCTTCGACCGGTGCCGACGTCGCCGCTGCGCTGTCGGCAGCCGTGGGTGCGCTGTCGGGTCCCCTCCACGGTGGTGCGCCCTCGCGCGTGCTGCAGATGCTCGACGACGTCGCGCGCGAAGGCGACGCGCAGCGCTACGTACGGCGAGTACTCGACCGCGGCGAGCGTCTGATGGGGTTCGGCCACCGCGTCTACCGCGCCGAGGATCCGCGCGCCCGCGTCCTGCGGCGCACCGCCCGCGAGCTCGGCTCGCCCCGTGTCGAGGTGGCGGAGGAGCTCGAGCGGGCGGCGCTCGAGGAGCTCGCTGCGCGCAAGCCCGACCGTGTGCTGGCCACCAACGTTGAGTTCTGGTCGGCGGTGGTGCTCGATCTCGCCGGGGTGCCGCCAGCGCTGTTCACGCCGATGTTCGCCTGCGCGCGGGTCGCCGGCTGGTCAGCCCACATCCTCGAGCAGAAACGGAGCGGACGACTGATCCGCCCTACAGCCCGCTACGTCGGCCCCGAGCGGCGCCCGGCGGCGGCGGTCCCCGGTTGGGACCCCGATCGCTGGCGACAGCTGCGCGACAGCTGACGCGCGCTCGCCGCGGCAGCTAGCGGACGCTCTGTGCCGGGCGCTAGGTGCGGGGCAAGGACACGTCGCGCACGAGCTCGGCGAGCGCCCGTGTCGCGAGCACGAGCTCGCGCAGCTCGACCCGCTCGGTCGGCGTGTGGGCCAGTGCGAGGTCGCCCGGGCCGAACACCACCACCTCGCGACAGCCGCCGGCGACGAGGTTGTGCCCGTCCGTCCAGCTCGGCATACCGGTGCGGCGGGGCTCGACACCGGCGCGCGCGAGCGCATGCTCGAGCGCGCGCGCGAGCTCGCACCCCTCGCACGACCACGGGTCGGAACGGTCGAGCACCTCGACACGCCCGCCGCGGCGAGCCGCTGCCAGGCGCAGCTCGGCCTCGGCGCGCTCGCCGGAACAGCCGGGCACGAGGCGAACTTCGACCCGCACCCGCGCCCGGTCGGGAATCGTGTAGAGCGACCGCCACCCGCCCTTGATCTCGAGGCAACTCGCACGTGCGCGGCCGAGGATCGGGTGCTGGGCTGCGGCGAGCGGCAGCTTGGCGAGATCGGCGACGAAGCGCGCCGCCCGCTCGGCCGCGTTGTCGCCCGCCTCGGGCAGCGAACCGTTCGCCGCGAGACCGGCGAACTCGACCTCCGCCTCCAAGGCGCCGGCGCTCGCGGCAGCGACGGCGAGTCCGGTCGGTTCGATCACGACGGCGCGCTCGAGGCGCAGCGACTGCGCCACCGCCGCCGAGCCGCTTCCTCCCTCCTC
>BEIR01000042.1 GCA_002898855.1 bacterium HR41 | reverse complement strand
AGCCTTTCTGGCTTGCTCGGGCCGCTCCGCTTTGGTGCGCCGTCGCACTAGGGGCGAGAGCGCGACCGCTGCACCGACCGCGACCGCCGCGTCGCGCAGCGCTCGCCTCGATCGCCTGCTCGCGCTCACAGCCGCTCCTCCTCGGACCTTCTCGGCACCCCCACTCTCGCACCGTGGGTGTGTGCGCGCAACAGCTCGATCACGACGATCGGGTCGTCACGCACCGCGCCGATCTGACAGCGCGGTCGCGCCCGCAGCGAGTGCCCGGGACGGGATTCGAACCCGCATGCTCTTGCGAGCGACGGCTTTTAAGGCCGCTGCCTGTACCAGTTCGGCTACCCGGGCAACCGTAAGCGTAGGCGCGAAAACGGCTATACAGGGGGCTGTGGCACGACTCTTCATGTGGCCGCTGAAGCTGCTCGCGGGGCGCGTCTTGCGCTTGTTCGCGAAGCGCTTCGCTACCGCCGCGCGGCTGCGCATCGGCCGCGGGCGGCTTCCCGACCGCCGCGATCCCGACGTGCCGGTCGGGCGGCTCGTCGCCGGCGAGGCCGCGGCGGCAGCGATTCTCGCTGCCGCCGCGGCGCTCGCCGACCGTTTCGCGCGCCGCGCCGCGCACGCGCTGACGGGCAGCTGGCCCGGGCGCCGGCGCTAACGCGAGCGCGGTCCGCCGCGACCGCCGTGTGCGGCGCGCCCGCAGCGGCCAGGGGGAACCTGCGCACCGCGCGGCGCACTTTTGGCAGGATGGTGGCGCGCCCTCGCTCGCTCCCGTTGCGGGGCGACGAGTGGCGGAAGGGCAGGGGTAACTCGACGTGTCGTTATCGCGCACACGAGTGGTGCGGACGCTGGCGCTGGCCGCGCTGATCGCTGTCGCGGCCGCGGTGGCGATCGCCGTTCTCGGCGGCGGTGGTGGCTATCGCGTGCGCGCCGAGTTCCTCAACGCCGGCCAACTCGTGCGCGGAAACCCTGTGCAGCGTGACGGCGTGCGGATCGGCGAGGTGACTGGCATCCACCTCGCGCCCAACGGGCTCGCCGAAGTTGAGATGAAGATCGACGACCGCTTTGCCCCCCTGCGGCGCGGCACCCGCGCGACCGTGCGTGCGTTCTCGCTCTCGGGTGTGGCGAACCGGTATGTCGACCTCGACTTCCCGCCGGCCGGTTCTCCGCCGATCCCCGACGGCGGCAGGATCGACTCCGCGCACACGCAGACCGCTGTCGACATCGACCAGCTCTTCAACACTCTCGATGCCCGTACGCGGCGCGACCTTCAGCGCTTCTTCAAGGGCAATCGTGACCTTTTTGTCGGTGTCGAGCGACAAGCCAACGCCGGTCTGCGCTACCTCAACCCCTCGCTTTCCACCAGCAGCCGCCTGTTCGCCAAGCTCGCCGAGGACGAGCCCCTGCTCGAACGCTTTCTCGTCGACACGGCGCGCTTCAACAGCGTCCTCGCCTCGCGCGCCGACCGGCTCACGCCGCTTGTGTCGGAACTCGCCGACACGACGCAAGCGATCGCTTCCGAGCGCCGAGCCCTGGCCGATGCGATCGCCGCGCTGCCGCCGTTTATGCGGCGCGCGAACACGACGTTCGTGAATCTCCGCTCGGCGGTGCGCGACCTCGATCCGCTCGTCGCCGCGTCGCGTCCGGCGGCGCGCGAGCTCGTCCCGTTCCTCGCCGAGGCTCGCCGGCTGTCGACCCGCTCGCGGCCGACGATCCGCGAGCTCGTGCGGGCGATCCAGGCGAGCGGCGGCGCGAACGACCTGATCGATCTGTTGCGCTCGGTGCCACCGCTCGCGCAGATCGCGCTCGACACGCGCGAGCGCCGGGTAGCACCCGGCGGGAGGCTCGTCGACGTCGGCCGCGTGCGCGGAGCGATCCCCGAAACCGCCGACGCCTTCCGGGCGGGCGCGCCCGAGCTCGCGGTGGCCCGCTTCTACGCCACCGACTTTCTCGGCTGGCTCGACGACTTCTCGACTACCGGTGCCGGCTTCGACGCGCTCGGAGCGATGGCGCGCGCCCACATAAGCGTCGCCGAGACGTTGGCGGGCGGTCCCGCGCGGCGCGGTCAGTACAAGCGCTGTCCCGGCTCCGCGGAAGCTCCCGCCCGCGACGGGTCGAACGTTCTGCCCGAGAGCGTGCGCGAATTCCTCCAGTGCGAGGAGTCGGCACGGGCAACGGGGGACGTGCGGTGAGGACGGTCGCGGTGCTCGGCATCGTCGCTGGTGTCGTCGCAGCGATCGCGGCGGTACTCGGTATCGGCCCCGCGGCCTCGGAGCCGGCGCGCTACAAGATCGAGTTCGACAACGCCTTCGGCCTGAACGAGGGCGGCGACTTTCGTATCGGCGGCGTTCGCGCTGGCAAGACCACCGACTTCGAGGTCGAGAAGCGGCCGGGTCGGCCGGCGCGGGCGCTCGTGACGGTCGAGGTCGAGCGCAAAGAGCTGGCCGATCTGCGCAGCGACGCGCGCTGCGCGATCAAGCCGCAATCGCTGATCGGTGAGTACTTCGTCGATTGTCAGCCCGGCTCCAGCCCGCGGCGGTTGCCGCGTGACGGCTCGGGGGTGGTGCCCGTCGAGCAGACGGAGTCGACGATTCCCCCCGACCTGATCGCCGACATCATGCGCCGCCCCTACCGCGAGCGCTTCTCGATCCTGTTGAGCCAGCTGGGTGCGGGTCTCGCCGGTCGCCCGCGCGACCTCGCCGCCGCGCTCCGCCGCGCCGATCCGGGGCTGCGCGAAACCAACCGGCTGCTGGCGCTGCTCGCCGAGCAGAACGCCAACCTGCGGGCCTTCATCCGCGACGCCGACACCGTCGTGCACGAGCTGCGGCGCGAGCGCGGACAGCTGGCACGGTGGGTCGACGCAGCCCAGACGGCTGCCGCGACCACCGCGTCGCGCGCCCCCGAGCTGCGCGCCACGCTGCGCCGCTTGCCGACCTTCCTGGCCGAGCTCTCGCCGACGATGCGCCGGCTCGCCGCGCTCGCCGACCAGCAACGACTGCTGCTGGCCGAGGCGCGCGCCGCGGCGCCCGAGCTGCGGCGGTTCCTCCGCGTGGCGCGGCCGTTCGCGCGGGCGTCGGAGCCGGCGCTCGGCGAGCTCGGCGACGCGGCGGCGGAAGGGCTGCGCACTGTCCGCAGCGGCCAACGGGCGGTCGAGGAGCTGCTGCGCATCGCTCCCGAGGCCGGGCCGACCTTCAAGCCGATCCGCCAGTTCCTCGACACGATGGACGATCGGCGCCGCGCGATCGAGGACGACGAGCGCGCGGTGCGTGCCGCTCCGCCCGCCCCCGACCCGACCGAGATCACGAGTGGTCGCGGCGGCTTCACCGGGCTCGAGGCGCTCTGGAACTACTTCTACTGGCAGGCGCTGTCGATCAACGGCTTCGACTCGGTCGGCCACATTCTTCGCGTCTCGCTCAACCTCAACCAGTGCAGCAACCTCTACACCGACGTCGATCCGAACAGCGACCTCTTCAAGCGCTGCAGCCAGTGGCTCGGACCGAACCTGCCGGGCATCACGACGCCTGACTTCAGCGACAACCCGGCACAGCTCGCGAGCCTCGAGCGCCAGGCGCGTGCGCCGGCGGCACGCGTCGGCGAGCGCCGCGCACCCGGTCAGCCGGAAGCGGGTCCCCTGCCCGGCCAGCGGGACATCTCGAAGCCGCAGGTAACGCTCCCGCCGCAGGTGCTGGACCTCATCGCGCCCAAGGCGCCCGAGCGGCTCAAACCGGGAACGCTGCCCGAGGTGCTCGACCAGATCGAGAAGCTTCTCGACCAAGTCCCGCGCGTCGGTGGTTCCCAGGGGGCTCCGAAGATCGAGCTCAAGGCGCCGAACCTGGCGTCGGGGAAGCCGTCGGGAGCGAGCGGCGGCGACACGCGTGGCGGCAACGCGGTGCAGGCACTCCTCGACTACTTGCTCGGCCCGTGAAGGAGCGGCGTATGGCGACCGTCACAGCGAAACGACGACGCAACCGCCGCCGCATCTTCGCGCTCAGCGGTAGCCCCGTGTTGATCGGCGCGGTCACGGTGCTCGTGACGATCACCGCTGTCTACATCGCCTACACCGCCAACGAAGGTTTGCCGTTCGTGCCCTCGTACGAGCTGCGGGCCGAGCTGCCGTCAGGGTCGAAGCTGACCAAGGGCAACGACGTGCGGATCGGCGGATTTCGCGTCGGATTGGTCACCGACATCGCGCCGAAAGTCGTCGAGCGTGGCGGTCGGCGGCGTGCGATCGCAGTGATCACGATGAAGCTCGACAAGTCGGTACAGCCACTCCCGCGCGACACGCGTGTGCTGGTGCGCCAGCGCTCGGCGCTCGGCCTCAAGTACGTCGAGCTGACCCCGGGCCGCTCGCGCGCCGCTTTCCCGCCCGGGGCGACGATCCCCCTCGCGCAGGCGCGCGCGCCGGCCGAGATCGAGGATCTTTTCGCGACCTTCGACGACCGCACCCGTCCGGCGATCCAAGACTCGCTCGACGCTTTCGGCGACGCCTTCGCCGGACGTGGCAGCTCGCTGAACGAAACGATCGCAGCGCTGCCGCCGCTGTTGCGCCGGCTCGAACCGGTAGCGCGCAACCTCGCTGACCCCGCGACCGGTCTGCCCCGCTTCATCCAGGCGCTGCGCGCCTTCACCGGCGAACTGGCACCGGCGGCGCGCGAGTTCGCGCGCAGCTTCCGCGACATGGCGACGACGTTCGAGGCGATCGCCGCCGATCCGGGCGCGCTGCAGCGGACGATCGAACGCTCGCCGGCGACGCTCGACGCGTCGATCTCGAGCTTCCGCGCGCAACGACCGCTGTACGCCGACCTCGATGACCTGTCGGCGCGTCTACGCCCGGCGTTGCGCGAGGCGCGCTTCTCGCTGCCGGTGGTCGACACGGCGCTTCTCGCCGGCACCGACGTTCTGCCACGGACCGTCGACCTCAGCCGGCGCACGCGCAGCGCGCTCGCGGCAGCGACCTTCCTCTTCACCGAGCCCGACACGCTCCAGGCGCTGCGCGACGTGCGCGCCGCTCTGACGGTCACGCGACCCGCCGCGGAGTTCATCGCCCCCTACCAGACGGTCTGCAACTACGCGATCTACTTCCTCCATCCGCTCGGCGAGCACCACTCGGGGCTCTCCGTCGACGGTGCCGGGACCAACCAGGCGCAACTTCTCAAGCTGCCGAACCTGCTGCAGCCGAACAACTACGGCACGAGCGAGAGCTCGCGTCCGGTCGACGTTCCGCCGGGGATGAAGGCGCGGGGCGCGAGGGATGCCTCCGGCATGCCGCTGCACCGGCTGATAGCGCCTCCCTACTCGCCAGCGATCGACGCCCAGGGCAACGCGGATTGTCAACGCGGGCAGGAGGGGTATCCGAACGGTCCGCTCACGCCGCCGGGCTCGCGCTACGGGCCGGGAGCCCTGCCCGACGGCACGCCCACCGGGGCTAACGCGGCGGTCGGCATCAACGACTACCCGATCCTCTCCGGCGGCACGTTCGTAACGCGCCGCCTGGGGATCACGAACCTGAGGGACATCCCGTGATCCGGCAGCGAAGAAAGGCGACGCGACGCTGGTCCGACACCTCGCCGTTGCGCGCAGGTGTGCTCGCCCTCACCGTGCTCGTGCTCGCGAGCTGGTTCGGCTTCACGCGCGACAACCCCTTCTCGCGGCCCTTCGTGTTGCGAGCGGTGTTCGCCGACGCCGCCAACCTGCAGCCGCGCTCGCCTGTGCGCATCGCCGGCGTCGACGTCGGCAAGGTGACGGAGATCGAGCCGCTCGACAGTGAGCGCGGCGGCGCGATCGTGACGATTGAGCTGTCGCGCAAGGCGCTGCCGATCCACCAAGACGCGCGCATCAAGATCCGCTCGCGGATCTTCCTCGAAGGCAACTTCTTCGTCGACATACAGCCCGGTTCGCCTTCGGCACCCGAGCTCGCCGACGGCGACACGGTGCCGATGTCGCAGACCGCCGCACCAGTCCAGTTCGTGCGTGTGCTCGAGCTCTTCCAGCGCGACGTACGGGCCGACCTCAAGACCCTTTTGCGGGAGCTCTCGATCGGGCTCGAGCGCGGCGCCGCCGGTTTCCGCGAGGGCGCCCGTTTCTGGGAGGCCGCCTACCGCTTCTCGGCGCTCGCCAACGACGCGGCGTTGGGGCTCGACAGGCGCCGCGATATCCCGCGCGTTTTGCGCGCCCAACAGCGCGCTTTCGCCGCGATCGCCGCCGACGCCGACGCGCTGCGCGGACTGATCGACAACCTCGAGCGCACCGCCGCCGCTCTCGCCGCCGAGCGCGATCCGCTCGCCCGCTCGCTGCCGGCGCTGCGCGACACGCTGCGTCGAGCGATGCCGACGCTGCGCGAGCTGAACGCGTCGCTGCCGACGTTGCGCCTGTTCGCGCGCGCAGCTCTCCCGGGGGTTCGCACCGCCCCGCCGGCGCTGCGCGCCGGAACGCCGTTACTCGCCCAGCTGCGGCTGGCGCTGCGCGAGAGCGAGATCGGCGCCCTCGCCACGGCCGTGCGCGCTTCGGCTCCCGCCCTCGTGCGGCTCAACAACCTCTCGGTCCCCCTCGCCGAACAAGGGCGCTCGCTGTCGCGCTGCGTCAACCGCGTGCTGGTGCCGTTCATCCGCACGCCGATCCCGAATCCCGACGAGCCCGGCAACGACAACCAGCTCGTCCGCTACCAGCTGCAGCGCGGCTTCCCCGGTCTCGCCGGCGAGAGCCGACTCTCCGACGGCAACAACCAGATGTTCAACACCATGGCGGTGCTTCCGCCGATGATGGTGCGGCCAGGGCCGCCGCTCGACCCCTCGCAACCGCCGCCACACCGGCCGGACGTGCCTTGCGAGACGCAGGAGCCGCCGAACCTGCACGCCCCGGGCGGCCCGGCCTCGGCCTTCAACGTGCGTGGTAGTGCCGGCGAAGCGGCGCTGCGCCGACAGGCGGCAGCCCGGCGTGAGCTCGACCGCGGCGCGCTCGCACGGGCGGCGCGCGCGTTCCGGCGCTTCGACCAGCTGCTGTCGGAGGCGCGGGCTCGGATGGGCTCGTTGAACGAGCGTGCAGCCAAGTCGAACGCGCGCCCCGCGCGCCAGCCGGAAGGGAGAGAGCGGCGGTGAGGCAGGCGCTACGGCGACACCTGCGCGATGTCGTAGCTCTCGTCGGCGCCGCTGCGCTCGGACTTGGTGTTACTGGCTACATCCTCGCCAACCAGGCGGGCGTCAGGATCCCGCTCCTCGAGCGCAAACCGTTCCGCATCTACGCCGAGCTGTCGAGCGCCCAGGCTGTGACGCCCGGGCAGGGGCAGAGCGTGCGCGTCGCGGGCGTCGAGATCGGTCAGGTCGCCTCGGTCGACCTCGAGCAAGGACGTGCGGTGGTCGGCCTCGACATCGATCCACGTTACCGCGCGCTAGTGCGCAGCGACGCCACCGCTCTGCTGCGGTCTAGGACCGGGCTCAAAGACATGTTCATCGAGGTCGATCCGGGCGACGGTCCACGCATCGCCGAGGGTGCCCGCATACCGCTGTCCGACACGCTGCCCGACGTCAACCAGGACGAGGTGCTGGCGTCGCTCGACGCCGACACGCGCGACTACCTGAAGCTCCTGATCACGGGCGCCGGCAAAGGTTTCGAAGGCAACGGCACGCGGCTCGGCGAGGCGCTCGCACGGCTCGGTCCCCTGCATCGCGACCTTGCGCGGTTCGCGTCCGCGCTCGCGGAGCGCCGGCGCAACCTGCGTCGTGTCGTGCACGAGTACGGACGCGTGATGAGTGAGCTGGCGCGTCGCGACCGCACGGTGCGCGCGCTCGTGCGCGACTCGAACCGGGTGTTCGCGGCGTTCGCGAGCGAAGATCGCAACCTGCGCGAGACGGTGCGACGGCTGCCGGGTGCCCTCGACACCACGCGCGCTGCGCTGGCGCGGGTCGAGCCCTTCGCGAGCGAGCTTCGACCCTCCTTGCGCCAGCTGATCCCGGTGGTGCGCGAGCTACCAGCCTCGAACGCCGCGCTGCGCGACCTCGCCGAGGCGCGCACGGCGACGGTGCGCGACCGCGTCAGGCCGTTCGCGCGCGAGAGCGCTCCGTTCCTGTTGCGGCTCGGGGTCGCGGGATCGGGGCTCGCCCGCGGCGCGCCCGAGATCACCGGCACGCTGCTCCGGCTCAACCGGCTCTTCAACATCGATGCCTACAACCCTGGTGGCGCCGAGGGGATCAGCGAGAGCTGCGAGCGCGAGGGCCGCTGCACCCCCGCCGAGCGCAATCGCAACGAGGGTTACCTCTACTGGCTCGCCTGGACGGGCAACAACACCGTGTCGCTGTTCAGCACC
>BEIR01000041.1 GCA_002898855.1 bacterium HR41 | reverse complement strand
CACCGAGCAGAAAGCGGTACTCGTGCACCCCGTCTTCGAGCGCGGCGCGCACGGTCTCGGCAAGCAGCACCTGGCCCACTGCCCAGCGGTCGAACGCCGGGTCGCGACCGGTCTGGTACATGAATTCGACGCCGGCGAAGCGCCAGCAGTACACCGCAGCGACCGGACGCCCCTCGCTTTCGCCGATCCACAGGCGCAGCCAACCGCGCTCGAGCGCGGCGCGAGCGAAGTCGCGGTGGAACGCTGCGCGTGCTCCGCGGAACGCTTGCGAGCTGCTGCCGAAACGCAGCTCGTGCAGCGCGAGCAAAAGCTCGAAGTCGCGCTCGAAGGTATCGGCGGTCGCGAGTCGGGGACGGAAGCTGAGTTCGCGTTCGGCCTTACGCCGCCTGCGGCGGAGCTGCTGGCGAAAGTTCGCCGACCGGCTCGCGAGGTACTCCTCCCAATCCCCATAGGCCGCGAGGTCGATCAACGGCCACTCCTCCCGCCGCACGCAGTGCACGCGCACCGTCCCGAGCCAGTCTGTGTCAGCGCGTACGCGTTCGAGGAAGACAAGTGGAAGCGCCCGCGCCACTTGCCGCACGAGTGACGCTGCGAGAGCACCATCCTCGGGTGCTGCGAGCGGTCCCAGTTCGTCGGCCGGACCGAAACCTGCGCTGCGCGCGACGGTGAGCGGACCCCGGCCCCTCACGGCGAGGGGCAGCAGGGCGCGCCGGTTCCGCTCGACGGCGATCAGCGGTCTGCCCCACCGCAGGTGCTTCCACCACGCGTCGTGCCACTCCCAGGTGGCGAAGATGTTGCGCGTGGCAGCCGCGAGCCGGTCCCACGCTTCGCGTACCAGGTCGGGTCGGTCGATGAACTCGACCGGCGGGACCTGCGCACTATCCATGCACCGACCGTCGCGAGATCGGCTCGGCACCGCGACCCGCGCGCATCACCGACGTAGCGCTCCGAAGAAAGGAGGCCGCCCGCGCGACACGCGCTGGACGCGCCTTCCCTACTCTGCCGCCAGCCGCCGCTCGAGCCCCTCTAGCTGCGCCCGCAACGCCGCCGGCAAGCGGTCGCCGAAGCGCGCGTAGTGCTCCTCGATCTGCGGGAGCTGGGCGCGCCACTCCGCGGGATCGACCCGTAGCAGTTCGCGCATCGTCTGTTCGTCGATGTCGAGCCCGCTCGTGTCGATGGCGTCCGGCGCAGGGACACGCCCGATCGGCGTATCAACCGCGTCGGCCTGGCCCTGGCAGCGACGGAAGATCCATGCGAGAACGCGGCTGTTCTCGCCGTAGCCGGGCCAGAGGAAGGCGCCGTCCTCGCCACGGCGGAACCAGTTCACCATGTAGACGCGCGGCAGCTGTGCGTCCTCTCTGCGGCTTGCCATGCTCAGCCAGTGGGCGAAGTAGTCGCCCATGTGGTAGCCGCAGAACGGCAGCATCGCCATCGGGTCGAAACGCAACTTCCCGACCTCGCCGGCCGCAGCCGCCGTCGTCTCGGAAGCCATGATCGAACCGAGGAAGACACCGTGCTCCCAGTCGAACGCCTCGCAGACGAGCGGCACCGTCGTCGCCCGTCGGCCACCGAACAAGAAAGCGTCGATCGGGACGCCAGCGGGATCTTCCCACTCCGGGGCGATCGACGGGCACTGCGCAGCCGACACCGTGAAGCGCGCGTTCGGATGTGCAGCGGGGCGCCCGCTCTCCGGCGTCCAGTCTTGGCCTCGCCAGTCGATCAGGTGCGCGGGCGGCTCGTCGGTGAGCCCTTCCCACCAGACGTCGCCGTCATCGGTGCGCGCGCAGTTGGTGAAGATGACGTTCTCGCGCAGCGTGGCGATCGCGTTGGGGTTGGTCTTCGCGCTAGTGCCCGGCGCGACACCGAAAAAGCCGGCTTCGGGGTTGACAGCGTAGAGCCGCCCATCGTCACCGAATTTCATCCAGGCGATGTCGTCACCGATCGTTTCGACCTTCCAGCCGGGCAGCGTCGGCACCATCATCGCCAGGTTGGTCTTGCCGCACGCCGATGGGAAGGCGCCAGCGATGTACTTCACCTCGCCCTCGGGCGAGGTGAGTTTGAGGATCAGCATGTGCTCGGCGAGCCAACCCTCGTCGCGCGCCATGACCGACGCGATGCGCAGCGCGAAGCACTTCTTTCCGAGCAGCGCGTTACCGCCGTACCCGGAGCCGTAGGACCAGATTTCGCGCGTCTCGGGGAAGTGGACGATGTACTTGTTGTCGGCGTCGCAGGGCCAGGGCACATCCTCCTGCCCCGCCTCGAGCGGATAGCCAACCGAGTGGAGGCAGGGAACGAAGTCGCCGTCGTCGCCGAGCTGCTCGAGCGCGGCTTTGCCCATCCGCGTCATGATCCGCATCGACGCCGCCACATAGGCGGAATCGGTGATCTGCACGCCGATGTGCGAAATGGCCGAGCCGAGTGGCCCCATGCAGAAGGGGACGATGTACATCGTCCGTCCCCGCATCGAGCCGCGGAAGAGCTCGGTCAGCGTTTCGCGCATCTCGCGCGGGTCGCGCCAGTTGTTGGTCGGGCCGGCGTCCTCTTCGCGCACCGAACAGATGAAGGTGCGATCCTCGACGCGGGCGACGTCGCCGGGGTCGGAGCGGGCCAGGTAGGAGTTCGGGCGTTTGGCATCCGAGAGGCGCTCGAACGTGCCCGCCTCGACAAGCTTGCGGCACAGCTCGTCGTACTCCTCGGCCGAGCCGTCGCACCAGTGGATGTCGGCCGGTTCGGTGAGCTCCGCCACCTCCTCGACCCACGCGAGCAGACGGGCGTGCGTAGTCGGGGCGGTGGCGGCGATAGGACTCATCTGCTTCGCCATGGCTTGGTGTCGTAGCTCCTCGCTGTCGCGTCGGACGCCCAAGGACGGCGTCGCCCGCGGGATGCGGGCATCGTAAGCCTAACCTGACTCGGCCGCGAGCGCTTGCCTGAGGCTCGCGACGGGCTGTCCGCTGCCCGTCAAGTGCACCTTGCGGAGGAACAGCCGCCGCCGGAACCGCATCGCCGCGACTTCGCGGAAGCCGGCCTTCTCGCAGGCCCGCCGCGACGGCGTGTTCGCGACCTCCACCTTGGTCAAGAGTGCGCGCACGCCGCTGGCCGCGAGATCCGCGCAGATGCAGCGCCAGGCGGCGGGAGCCAGACCGCGCCCGCGGTACGACACGGCAGTGAACGAGTCCTCCAGCACCGCGCAGGCGGGCGGTACGCGGAACCAGCCGCCGCGCGCGGCGAGCGCGGGTGCGCGCGCCCGGAAAATCCAGCACGCGAAGGCGAGTTCGCTACTCGCCAAGTTCTCGAGAACCCAGAGCTCCCCACCCACGGCGAGCCACGCGACGGCTGTCGCGACGCGCAAACCGACGCTGCTCACGTCGCCGGGGAGCGACCGGCGGTCGACGATACGGCGCAGCCTAAACCCGTCGGGAACGGTGCCGCGCACGGCGTGCGTGTCGGCGACGTACCAGACGTGCTGCTCGCTCCACCAAACGTGCCGCAACACCCGGTCGCGCAGGCGCCGCGCGACTTCGCGCGCGCCGAGCGCCCGGGCCCGCTGCACCCGATCGTGTAGCGCTCGAAAGAAGGTGCTGGCCACCGTTCGTCCTGGCGAGTCTTCGAATCCGCAGGTGGGCTCTGTCAGCACCGCAACGGCAGGTGTCGTGTCGCCGCTGCGCGTGCGCCTGCGCTCGCTCCACAGTAGCGCCCCCGGCAGCAGCGAGCGGCCGTACACTGACTGCGTGGCTACCGCGACGGAGGTCGCGCGCGGCGCGAGCGGGAGGGCCGGGACCGCGCGACGCAGGCGGCGGCGGGGTGCCGCTGCTGTCGTCCGTTTTGTCGCCTCGGTCCTGATTACGAGCGGCGTCCTGTTGCTCGCTGACGCCGCCGTGACCGTCCTTTGGCAGGAACCTATTTCGGCGCTTCTCGCGTCCCGGCAGCAGGCCCGACTCGAAGAAGCGATCGCCGCTCCGCAGGTCCGGCGGCGGGTGCTCGCACGCAAACCTCTTCCCGGCGACGCTCTCGGCCGTATCCGTTTCCCAGCGCTTGGCGAGGCGCACTGGATCGTCGAGGGCACGTCGCTCGACGATCTGCGCCAGGGCCCTGGCCACTACCGTGAAACAGCGCTTCCCGGCCAAGGTCGCACGGTGGCGATCGCCGGTCACCGCACGACGCACGGAGCTCCGTTCCGCCACCTCGATCGTCTGCGCCGCGGTGACCTGGTGGCTGTCGACATGCCTTACGGCACGTTCGTTTACAGGGTCGAGCGCACGCGGATCGTCTCGCCCGATGCGCTTTGGGTGATCGCGAATGTCGGCTACGAGCGGCTCGTGCTGACAGCCTGCCACCCGCTCTACAGCGCCGCGCAGAGAATCGTCGTTTTTGCACGGCTTGTCGCGCGCCGTCCGGCGACGATCGTGCGCGGGCGCTGAGTGCTTCCGGAGCTAAGGAGCGGTAGGCTGCTTTTGCTACTGCCTCTGTCCGGTTCCCCAGCGCCCGTCTTGGAAGCGCTCGTTCTCTGCTACCACGCCGTGAGCGACGACTGGCCGTCCCCGCTGGCGGTCACGCAAACGCAGCTTGCACGCCACCTGCGGTTGTTGCAACGGCGGGGCTACAAGTTCGTGACCTTCAGCGAGCTAGTGAACTGCGTGAGCCGCGGCGCCCACGAGGGCAAGGCCCGTATCGCAGCGGTCACTTTCGACGACGGCTACCGGTCGAACCTAACGCGAGCGCTACCGGTTCTGCGCGGGGTCGGCGCTCCGGCGACGGTGTTCGTCGTCACCAGCTTCGCCGGCGATGGCTCGCCGCTGCGCTGGGAGGGCATTTCCCAGTGGCTCGGGACGACCTACGAACGGGAGCTCGAGCCTCTATCGCCCGATGACCTGCGCGAGCTGGTGGCGGCAGGCTGGGAGATCGGCTCCCACACCGCCACACACCCGCGTCTGTCACGCCTGGACGATGCGGCCGTGCGCGAAGAGCTGTGCGCTTCTAAACAGTGGCTGGAGGAAATCCTCGGTGTCGCTTGCCGGTCGCTCGCGTATCCCTACGGCGACTGGAACGAACGAGTCGCCGCGATCGCCGGCCAAGCCGGCTACGAAGCGGCCGCGCTGCTCAGCTCCCACCTCTCCGCCCCCCAGCAGCTCGCCTGGCCGCGGATCGGCATCTACCGAGCCGACAGCGCCTGGCGGTTCGCCTTGAAAGCGAACCCTGCGGTCGTCCGGCTGCGTTCCACCGACGTCTGGCGGTACCTACGCGCAGCGAGGGCCATATCGCCAGCCGCGACGCCACCGAGCGACAGCGAGGTGCGGCGCCGTTAGCTTGCCCGAGAGCCGCGTGACCGACACCGAACGCACCTCGCGGCGAGCCGGTCGGCGGCTCGCCACCGCCGTCGCCGCCCAGCCGTCGCTTCCGTTCGCCGCGCTCGTGCCCGCGGTCGCCGCATGGATGGCGTTCGCGGAGGGGGGCTTTTTCGTGCGTGTCTTCGCGCCCGCTACGGTGGTACTAGCGACAGCTCTTGCAGTCGCGCTGCTGGCGCTCCCGCGACCGCGTCTTGCCCGCCCGTCGCTCCCCGCGTTGGCGGCGCTGGCGGCGCTTGTGGCGCTCTGCGTTTGGTCTTTCCTGAGCGTGACCTGGGCGCTCCAGCCTTGGATCGCCTTTGACGGCGCGCTGCGGATCCTGCCGCCATTGCTCGCGCTGGCGCTGCTCGTCCTCTGGCCGCTGTCCAGCGCCCGCGCAACGGTTCTTTTGACGATCTGGCTCGTCGGGGTCACGGCGGCTGGGATCGTCGAGCTCGCGAACGCCCACGCGGCGACCGCGGCTTTCACCCACTTTCACCAGGGACGGCTGGCAGAACCCGTCGGGTACGTGAACGCCAACGCTGCCCTATGGATGCTCGGCGCGCTCGTCGCGCTAGTCGCGGCTGCACGCCGCGACCTGAGCGCACCGGCTCGTGGCGCCGCGGCGGCAGCCGCGGTGCTCTTGCTCTCCCTCGCTGTCTTGACACAGAGCCGTGGCTGGTTGGTGGCCACGGTCGCTGTGTTCTTGGTCGCGCTGCTCTTGCGGGAGCTACCACGTCTGATCGCTTTCGCCCTACCCGCTGTCGCCGCGGTGGTCGTGCTCCTGCCGTCGCTCCTCGCGGTGTACGAGCGCTACCGGCCGACAGCTCCAGGTAGCGACCTCGTCGGCCCCATCGTCGGTCCGCTAGCGCTGGCTGCGGCCGGCGCTTTCGCGGTTACGTCCGTGCTGGCTTGGGTCGAAAGGCGGGGCGCGGCAGACACCGTCGCCGGCGGTCGGCGCTGGCGACCGTTGGGCCCGCCGCTACCCGGTACCGCCAAGGGGATTGCGGCTCGCAGCCTGCTGCGCGTCGCCCTCGTCGCCGTGGCGACTGCGGCCGTGCTGGCCGCGACCGACGGCAGGCCGGCAGACAAAGCCCGCACCGCCTGGAGAGAGTTCACCGGCGCGCAGCAGCAGGCCGCGAGCAACGGCGCGCGCTTCGTCGCCGGTCTCGGCCAGCAGTACCGCTACGACTTCTGGCGCGTGGCGTGGCGGCGTGCGGGCGAGCGTCCGCTGATCGGCTACGGCGCCGAAAACTTCTCGCCCCTCTACCTTCGCGACGGGCGATCGCCGGAAACCCCCTACTACGCTCACAGCCTTCCCCTCCAGCTGCTGATCGGGACTGGGCTCGTCGGCCTGGTGCTGTCCGCACTCGCGGTGGGCGGCCTCGCCGTGGGCGTGCGCCGCAGTCTCGCATCCGGCGACGGCGCGACGCGAGCGCTCGGGGTCACGGCCGTCCTCTGTGGCACCTATTTCCTGGTGCACGCCAGCGGCGACTGGCTGTGGGAGTTTCCTGGTCTGTCCACACCGGTGGTCGCGGTCGCCGCTCTCGCCGCGACCGTCTCTCCACGCCCGCCGCGCGGCGGATCGCTACCTCCCCGACCCGCGAAAGCGAGGCACGCGCACCTTGTCTCTCTAGCGGCCGCTGTCTCGTGCCTACTCGTCGCCGCGCTGCTCGCTAGCCAGTGGGCGGCAGATCGCGCCCTGCGCCAGGGCCAGCGCGCGGGAGTCGACAGGCCGCGCGAAGCGCGCGCGCAGCTCGAGCTAGCGGCAGCGCTCAACCCGCTGTCGCCACTGCCGTACGAGGCTCTCGCGAGCATCCAGATCACCCTCGGCGAAGAGGAGGCGGCACGGCGCTCGCTGGAGCAGGCGCTCGATCGCGGACCGCGGGAACCGGTCGCGCTGGCGCTGAGCGGGTTGCTAGAGATCGAGCGCGGCCGAACCACGAGCGGTCTCCGCGCGGTGAGGCGAGCGGCGCGACTCGCCCCCCGCAACGAGGCGCTACGCGAGATCGCGAGCCGAGCCGCGAGCGGGCGAGCGCCGCGAGCCGCTGCCGGGCTTGACCTCATCCGGCGCGACGTGGCGCGTCGCACCGACCGGCGTTGACCCGTGCGCTAGCACCCGGCACGGAGTGTTGGTCGTGGCGGGACGGGCGCGACTCCTCCCCGCTGCTTCGATGCCCGGTCTCGTGCGCGAGTGGCGAACGTCGCCTCGATGCTGTACGATCGGTCGCAGTCGACGAACGTTCGATGTCCTCACGAAGCTTCGGAGCGTCCCGGATGCGCAAAACAGTTGTGACCCTCGTTCTGGCTCTGCTACTGGCCATTGCCGGCGCAACCAGCGCCTCCGCCCAGTCCAGCGGCGAGGTCGGTTACGGCAGTGTCGGCGGCGTCGTCGAACAGACTAACAACACGCCACCTACCCAAGCAGTCGTTAACAGCGGCGGTTCGAACCAGCCGAGTGAAAGCTCGCGCCCGACCAGCGCTTCTCTCCCGTTCACGGGCGCTGAAGTCGGCTTGATGGTTCTCGTCGCTGCGGGACTGATCGCGACCGGCTTGGTGGCGCGTCGCGTCGCCACGCGTGCCAGCGCCGCCTAGAAACAGAAACAGCTTCTTTCTGACAGATCTCACCTGGCCCGAGGGTGAGACGTGCCGCCGTACTAGCGTGGCTGTCGCGTTCGGTCCAGGCTCGATCGTCCGGGATGCTCTCTGGAACGCGCGAGGCTGGCGTCGCCACGACTAGCCCGCCGCGTCACCAGCCCGCCGCGTCTAGCTCGAGCGCAGCAGCGGCTCTGCAGAGAGCCGCGCGCACAGTCACGCACACCCGTGTTGACGCTCGCCGAAGGTTCGTGGCTGCCTAGCATCCGCTAACCGGCTTTGTCTGAATCTGAATTGCGGAATGCCTAGCTAGCGGTCCGTACCCCGGCTTCGGCGCGCGCACGCGCCCGACGCCCCACGGGGTCGTGTCTGTGCCGCACTGCACGTATCTCCTCACCTTGACCGCGTCACTGCTCGGCGCGGCCCCGAGCCGGCAGCTCGCTGTGTGTAGCAGGCCCTCCGTTTAGGGCTTCGTTCCGTCGCCGCCCCGCAGGGTTGGTTGCCT
>BEIR01000040.1 GCA_002898855.1 bacterium HR41 | reverse complement strand
CGCGACAGATACGCTCGCCCCACGGCGCCGGCCCAGGCGAAAGCAGCGGCACCAAGCCTCGGCCGGCCCGCGCGCGGCTCGCTGCGGGCTGCGCCGATCGCGCGGGGAATCGCGCTGCTTGCGGTCCTAGGCGCAGCCACCATCGCTGCCCTCGACCCCGCCGCTAGCGCAGCGTCGCGATCGAGCGCGCCGGGCCGCGAGCTCTACTCGGTCGACGCGCGCGCCGCGCAGACGGGGGCCGCGCCGGCGCCGCAGCCGCAGCCGGGCGAAGGCGAGGGCGACGGCTCGTCCGGCACACCGCCCGCGCGCTGCGTTCCGGTCCCGCTCCCGGCGACGCAGCCGCAGGCCACGCCGCCGCTCGTCGTCGACGTGCCGACGCGCGGCGTGCCGGAGCGCAACGGGCCGACCGGGCGGCTCTTGCTCGGCGGCCGCTGGTACTTCCAGCTCGACGAGGAGCGCACCGGCGAAGCGCGCGGCCTGCCGACCCAGACCACGCTCGACGGCTGGCAACCCGTGACCGTGCCGCACGTCTGGAACGCCACCGACACCGTCCGCAATCGCAGCGGCTGGGGCTGGTACCGGAAGGAGTTTCGCCTTCCCCGCACGGCCGATGCCACCGAGCGTCCGACTCTCTGGCGACTGCGCTTCCTCGGCGTGCGCGAACGCGCCACCGTGTGGCTCAACGGCCGCAAGCTCGGCGAGCACAGCGGCGGATACACACCGTTCGAGCTCGATGCGCGCGGACTCGATCCGCGCGCCACCAACCGGTTGGTGGTGCGCGCGTCGACGATGCGCGGCCCCTACGACCTCTCGCACAGCCGTTTCGAGACGAACGCATGTCGCTACGGGCGCGGCGGCTGGTGGAACTTCGGCGGGATCGCCCGCGAGGTCGAGATCCGCCCTGTCTACGGGATCGATATCGAGCGCGTCAGCGCCCTGCCGGAGCTGCGCTGCCCGACGTGCAGCGCCACCTTCCGCGTGCGCGCCGTCGTCCGCAATGCGACCGCTCGCGCCCTGCGCGTCGTCATCGCCGCGAGCGCTCGCGACCCGCGCCGCCGTCCGGCCGGGAGCAGCTCGCTAGCGCTCACCATTACGCCCGCCGGCCGCGCCGTGGTCACGCTGCCGCTTCGCATCGGACGTCCCGTGCTCTGGCAGCCACGGCGACCGGCGCTCTACCGGCTCCTTGTCAGCGCCACCGGCGAGGAGGCCACACGGCTCCGGGACCAGGACCGCGACAGCGAGTCGACGCGCAGCCCAAGTTCTACGCGCCCGCCCTACCGCGCCAGTTACGTGCTCTACAGCGGTGTGCGCCTGATCGAGGTCCGCCCCGGCGGCGTGCTGCTCTTGAACGGCCGGCCGGTGCGGCTCGTTGGGGCTAGCTTCCACGAGGACGACCCCAAGCTCGGCGCAGCTCTCGGTCCCCGCGAGCGCCGCTGGATCGTCGACCGCTTGCGCGATCTCGGGGCGACGATCACGCGCTCGCACTATCCCCCCCACCCGGCGATCCTCGAGGCGCTCGATCGCGCCGGCATCCTCTACTGGGCGCAGCCGCCCGTGTACCAGCTCACCAACGGCGCTCTCAACTTGCGCTCGGTTCGCGTCGCCGCACAGCGCAGCGTGCGGCAGATGGTCGACGCCGAGATCAACAACCCGTCGGTCATCGCCTGGTCGCTCGGCAACGAGTTCGCTCTTGGCGACAACCGTTACGCCGGCAGCGTCGGTCCGGGTTACGAGCTTTACCTGCGCGCAACCGCGCGGCTTGTGCGCGAGCTCGACCCCACACGACTCGTAACGATCGACCGCGCCGCGCCGGTCGACCCGACGCGGGTCTGGCACCCGGCGTTCGACGAGCTGGACGCGATCGGCGTCAACGAGTACTTCGGCTGGTACAGCGGCCGCACCGAGGACCTCAACACGATCCTCGGGCAGTTCCACCTGGCGTATCCCGACAAACCGATCTTCGTGACCGAGTTCGGTGCCGAGGCGACGCACGACGGGCCGGCCGACACGAAGGGCACGTTCGCCTTCCAGACCCGCTTCCTGCTCGACCACCTGGCGATCCACGAGCGTCGCCCGTGGGTCGCGGCGTCGATCGTGTGGATCTTGCGCGACTTCCGCGTCACCCCGCAGTGGCGCGGGGGAAACCCGAACCGCCCGACCCCGCCGTGGAACAACAAGGGCCTGATCGACGAAACCGGTACGCCGAAACCTGCCTACTGGGAGCTGCGCAAGGCCTTCCGCGCCACCGCGCCGTTCCGCTGACCGCACGCTTCCGCGCAAGCCACTAGCCTGCCTCCGGTGCGTCGACACGCTGCAAGCTCGCTCGCTGTCACCGCCGCCCTCGGTGCCGCGCTGCTCGCCGGCTGCTCCTCCGGTGCCGCCACCGGTGGCGGTGGCCCCAACCCCAACGACAAGCGCGGGCAAGCGCTCGCTTGCCTCACCGCGAAGCGCTTGCCGGCGCGTGCCGTGGGCGAGCGCGAGATCGTCGTCGGCGAGGGGGCGGGCGCGCCGCGCATCCGCTACTTCACGACCAGCGGCGAAGCCGAAGCGCTGCAGTTCGAAGGCGGGGCCGAGGGCGCGGAACAGATCGGTAACGCTCTCCTCTGGGTGAAACGCGGCAGCGACAAACTCCTCGACGAGATCGAGAGCTGCTTGAACGAGGTCCCGTAAAGCGACCGCTGCGGTCGTTCTCGCCGCGTCGTCGACGCGCGGCGCTACGGTGCGCGCCCGATCAGCGCAAGTTCGGTGCCCGCGCCGTTACCCCGCACCTCGTACAGCGCGACGTCGTTGCGGCCGCGCCGGAACACCCACCAGGGAACCACGATCGAGAAGTTCTCGCCCTGGTCGCGCACCAGGTGGAACGTGCGCCCGACGCCGACGATCGTCCCGTTCACCGCGACGGCGACGTCGCGGGTGGCGCCGCGCGGCGAGCCCTCGACCCAGCCTGTCACCCACACCGGCACAGTCGTCGAGCGCGGGTCGACGTTGCGGTACTCACCGGCCTCGACGAAGCGTGCCCGCACGCCGTGCGCGACGGTCGTGCGCAGCGTCGCCACCGAGCGGCGCAGCAGGTCGGTTCGCGGTCCGATCTCGAAGATCCGCCACGGCCCGTCGGCGCCGTCGCCGAACAGCGCTAGCTGGCGCGCGAGCAGCGCCCGCTTGCGGCTCTGCCAGTCCGCCGCCGAGAAGACGATCGGACGGAAGCTGCCGCGTTCGAAAATGCGCACCCGTCGCCGCGCGCGCACGGCGGGGCTCGAGGCGGGCTTGCCGTCCATGCGCACGCGCGGATCGACGCCGAGCACGTGGAGGATCGTCGGCAGGATGTCGACCGTCTCGACGTACGCGTCGTCGATCCGCCCGCGCCGCTGGAAAGGCGCCTTGAGCAGGAAAGGCACTGCTCCGACCGCGGCCGCGTTGCGCCGCGTCAGGCGCCGGCGGTCGTAGGCGCCGACATCGAACGCGACGCCGTGATCGGCGGCGATCGCGATCAGCGCCCGGTCGTACAGACCTTCGCGCTTCAGGTGGCGGATGAGGCGCCCGACCAGGTAGTCCGCGAACCCGACCTGCAAGAGGTGGCGCTGCCAGAGGACCGCGACCTGGCCGGGGTCGCGGTAGGCGTAGCGGTTGATGCCGGGGATCGGGTCGCTCGCCACCCGTCGGTACTGCTGACCGGTCGGCAGGTACTGCCACGGGATGTGCGGCAACAGCGTGTGCTTGAAGTTGAGCGACGGCCGCGAGCCCGGGCGGATGCGCGCAACCCACTCGAGGAACCGGTGGTTGCGGTTTGCGTTGAGGTTGGCACGGGTGTTCGGGCGCTCAGCGGCACCGACGGCGGCGCGGCGGCTCGATTCGGCGCCTTCGCCGGCACCGAAGTTCCCCCATGTCTGCGACACCGACGGCAACCGATCCTCGGCGTGCGCAGGCGCGACCACGTGCGCCCAAACGAGCGCGAGGTCGTCGACGATCGAGCGCATCCGCTCGGCGAACGGCTCCTCGGTGCGCTCGTCACGGCAGAGACTGGTCGGACAGACGCTGGTCGCCTCCTCCGAGACGTTCATTGTGTACGTGCGCCCGAGCAGCGTGAAGATGCTGTTGGGATGGTCGGACGCGGTCGGAAGCGTGTCCTTGCGCGGATAGTTGCCGTCCATGATCGCCGGCTGGGCACGCTCGGTCGAGTCGTACACGGTGTAGGTGTTGCGGTACCAGGTGGCGTCGCGCGCGAGGGCCGCGAAGTTCGGGTAGCGGCGGGCGTCGATGCGGCCGTTGCGGTCGAGAAGCGACGCGACGGGAAACTCGTCGAAGAGAACAACGACCACCGGCGCGCGCGGTACCCCGCCTACTGCACGCGCACTCGCCTCGCTGGGGAAGACGAGTTTCGACACTGGCGAGAAAACGAGCAGCAGCGCCAGAAACAGAGCCGGCGCGAAAGCCAGCGCCGAGACGAAGGAGCGCACCGCTCGAGCGCGCACGTACAGCGCCGCAGCGGCCACGCCGAGCGCGAGCGCCACAGCAACGTGCACGCCGTCGCTCAGCGTCCCGAGGCGCTTCAGCGTCGGCGACGCGATCAAGGCGACGAGCACCACGACGCTCGCAAGGTGCACGGCCCGACCGGCCCGTCGCGAGGCGACAGTGACGATCGCTTCGAGCGCCACAAGCAGGAGCGGCGGCACGAGCACCCACCCGAGTGCGAAGGTGACGATGTCGAGCGGCGGCGATCCGCGAGCGGCGAAAAACTCGGGGTTTTCGCGCAACAGGTCGAAGAGCGGCCCGGCGAAAGCGAGCGACGACAAAGCGAGAAGCCGCAGGAAGGAAGCGAACAGCGCGCGTGCACGCGCGCGACCGCCCTCCTCGTTCGTGTTCGGCGCTGCCGCTCGCTCCATCAGCCGCCGGCGCGCGTGCCCGACGCCGCGGCGGCCGAGCCAGCGCCCGAGCCGCGCGGATACGCGTGGTAGAGAATGCGCGTTCCCGACGGCAGCTCGACGGACTTGCGAATTTCGAACAGCTCGCGCAGCTCGCGTTCGAAACGCTCGCGCTCGTAGTCGGGATGAAGCCCGGCACGCTTGCCGGCCAGCAGTTTCTGCACCATCGGATCGTCGCGCGTCGGGAACTCGATCACGAGCTCGCTGCCGAGGCTGTGCAGCCATTCGAGGAACTCGCGCACCGGGACGTTGGCGCTGATCGCGATGTGGTGGATCAGCGCGAGCGCTAGCACGAGGTCGGGTCGCCCGCGCTCCCACAATGGACGCCGCTCGGCGCCGCGCCAGCCGAGGCCTGGCGAGGGGTCGGCGAGGTTCATCACGAGCGGCAGGATGCGATCGTTGCCTTCTTCGCGCAGATCCCGGTAGAGCAGCTCGACGGGACCCTGGTCGGCGTCGACGGCGACCACGTAGTCGGCGTGGCGCGCGGCGATGCGTGCGTAGCGACCGTTGTTGCAGCCCAGGTCCCAGACCAGACGCCGGCGCGCACCCGCCGCGGCCTCTTCGACGAACTGCTCCTTGAGGCGGGTGTCTTCGTCGCTGTAGGTGTTGCGCTCGCCGTACGACACCCACACTCCCGACGCCGGCTGCCAACGCAGGCGCTCGACGAGCTTGCGCATCTTGCGCACGTTGGCGTCGAGCAGGCGGCGCTGCAGCGCGGGATCGGCGAGCTGGCGACTGAGGCTCGAGCGGATCTCGCCGGCGCGGTCGGCGTAGCGCTGTTGCAGGCGGGCGTGCAGCGTCACGTGGGTGAACACGCCTCGCCGCAGACGGTCGCGCAGCGGCAAGAGTGCGCGCATCGCGAACGGGTCGATGCCGTCGATCTGACCGCGCAAAAGCGGCTGGTAGTCGACACCCCGCAGCGCTTGCAGAAGCAGCGGGTACAGGAACAACATGCAGAACTGCCGGTAAGCGGTCCAAGTCTCGCCCGGACGCAGACGCTCGAACGACCCGACGTCGACGAACGTCGCCCGCGCCCCGACGAACTGGACGTTGTAAGGCGAGGCGTCCTTGAGAACGAGGCCCTCGGCGAGCGCGTCGCGCAAGAGATCGAGCTGCAGCAGGGCAGCGTCCTTGAGCATCGAGAAGGGCCACTCGTACGGATACGAGACGAAGGGCACGCGCTCGTGCCGCAAAACCGCGGCCGGCTCCTTTACAAGTGGCAGGTCGAGCGCCCGCCAGTCGTCGACGCGCTCGGTGCGGACGATCCTGCCCTCCGCTTGCGCGCGCGCGAAGAGAGCGCTCTGCGCCAACGCCTCGAAATCAGCTAGCCCCTCGGCGCTGAGCGCACGCAGCACCTCGCCGTCGGCGTAGAAGACACGGCTTTCGGGGTCGCGGAAAGAGCCGCTGTCGAGGCGCGCAGCGGCTAGCTCAGGTAGTCGGATGTCTTCTGCGGGCATCTGCCGGATTCGCGACTAGCGGCAGCGTGCGGCGGCTGCACGGCTGCCGACGCACCGTCGCGAGCTTGCGGGCTCGCGCGACCGTCAGGACGGGACCTTACGCGCCGGTCTCCGCTCGCTGCTTGGCGGCGTTGCTCTGGTCCGTCGGGTTGCGGTCCTCGTCGGGCTTGCGGATGCGTAGCAGGACGAGCAGGCGGTGCCAGTACATGCGGATCGTGACCGCCACCGCGGCGAGACCGCCGGCGATGATCGTCAAGATCTGCCCACCGCTCGAAGGATCGATGTAAGCGATCAGTTCGTGCATGGCTTCTCCGTTCTCCCGGTCGCGAGACTTTAGACTCCGCAGCGCACTCCGGTCGAGCGCGCGCTTGCCCACCTTCCGGGCAAGCTACCCACCCGGGCGCTCAGGGGTCAAACGTCGCTACAGGCTAACGACCAGCGCCCCGGCAAGATGAAGCTGATCATCCAAATCCCCTGTTACAACGAGGAGCACACGCTGCCGTTGACGCTGCGCGAGCTGCCGCGCGAGGTCCCGGGCTTCGACCGTGTCGAGTGGCTGGTCATCGACGACGGGTCGACTGATCGAACGGTCGAGGTGGCGCGCGCCCACGGCGTCGATCACATCGTGCGCCTCACGCGCAACAAGGGCCTCGCGACCGCGTTCCAAGCCGGCCTCGACGCCTGCCTGAAGCTCGGCGCCGACGTGATCGTCAACACCGACGCCGACAACCAGTACTGCGCCGCCGACATTCCGAAGCTGGTCGAACCGATCCTGCGCGGCGAGGCCGACATGGTGATCGGCGACCGCCAGGTCGACTCCATCGAACACTTCTCTCCGCTGAAGAAGCGTCTGCAGCGGCTCGGCAGCGCGGTGGTGCGCCGCGCCTCGGGTACGACCGTGCCCGACACCACGTCCGGGTTCCGCGCCTACACGCGCGAAGCGGCGCTGCAGGTGCAGGTCGTCTCGCGCTTCACCTACACGCTCGAGACGATCATCCAAGCGGGCAAGATGGCGATCGCGCTCGACCACGTCCCGATCAGGACGAACCCCAAGACGCGCGAGTCGCGCCTCTTTCCGTCGATGTGGGCGTACGTGCGGCGTAGCGCGGCGGCGATCTTGCGCGTTTACACGCTCTACGAGCCGTTGCGGGCGTTCATGATCGCGGCCGCGGCGGTCGCGCTGGTGGCGCTCGTGATCTGGGCGCGCTTCCTTTACTTCTTCGCGATCGGCGAGGGCAGCGGCCACGTCCAGTCGCTGATCCTCGGCGCGACCCTCTTTATCGTCGCCACGCAGCTCGCCGCCCTCGGCGTGATCGGCGACGTCCTAGCCGGGATGCGTGTGCTCCAGCAGCGCACGCTCGAACGCGTTCGCCGGCTGGAGCTGAAGCTCGGGGTTCCGCCGTCGAACTACGAACCCGGCGCCGCGCCCGCTGACGACTCCGAGCAGCGCGACCCCGCTAACCGGCAGGCGGTCGCTCCTGGCGTGGCGGCCGCGCAAGCAGCGGCTCGCAGTGCGAGCGACCACAGCGGAGAGGCGTGAGCGATGGGACAGGCACGATCGCACACAGCCATCGAAACGGCGGTCCCGACCGGCAACACGTTCGACAAGTACGGCTCACGCAACCCGCTGGTGCGGAGGCTGATGGAGCGCTTCGAGCGCGACCTCGACGCGCTCTTGCGCCGTGCGGCGCCGAGCTCCCTCGTCGATGTCGGCTGCGGCGAGGGGATCGTCAGCGAGCGCATCGCGCGCGTGCACCGCTGCCGCGTCGTCGGGCTCGATCTCGACGACCCGAAACTCAAGGCGCACTGGCGCGAGCGGAGCGCACCGAACCTCGAGTTCGTGGTCGGCGACGGCGGCGCGCTCCCCTTCGCCGACGACGAGTTCCACTGCGCGAGCGCGATCGAGGTGCTCGAACACGTACCCGACCCGGAGGCGACGCTGGCCGAGATGGCGCGCGTCGCCCAGCGGTACCTCGTCTGCTCGGTGCCGCGCGAACCGCTGTGGCGTGCGCTGAACGTCGCCCGCGGCGCCTACCTCCGCGACCTGGGCAACACCCCGGGGCACATCAACCACTGGTC
>BEIR01000039.1 GCA_002898855.1 bacterium HR41 | reverse complement strand
GCACTGGCAGGGTCGTCGCGCCACGCCCCTACACTGTGGCGGCGATGGCGGACGAAACCAGCATCGGTGCGACCGCCGGCGAGCAGACCGCGCAGGTCGTCGTGTACACCACGGAGCCGTGCGCGTACTGCGTCCAGGCGAAGCGCCTGCTCGACGCGCGCGGCATTCCCTACACCGAGGTGAACCTCGCCCGCGATCCGTCCGGTCGCGCCGAGCTCGTCGCCCTGACAGGCCGCTACACGTTCCCTCAAGTCGTCGTCTGCGGACGGTCGGTGGGCGGTTTCAGCGAGCTGCTCGCAGCCGACCGCGCCGGGCGTTTGCGCGACCTGCTCGCCGCCTGACAGCGGCCACAGAAGTAGGTTCCCCGACCGGCGATCCGTTCTTTGCGCACGGCCGTTCCGCAGCGCGGGCACGGCAACCCTGCACGGCGGTGAACGAGGAACTCGTTCTGGAAGTTGCCGCGCCTCCCATCGGGGTGGCGGAAGTCGTCGATCGAGGCGCCACCGTGTTCGATCCCGGCGTGGAGCGCGTCGCGAATCCCCGCCACGAGCCGCTCCAGGTCGCGGCGCCGCAGGCGACCGGCCGGTCGCGCGGGATGGATGCCGGCCCGGAACAGCGCCTCGTCGGCATAGATGTTCCCGATCCCCGCGACCGTGCGCTGGTCGAGCAGTAGCGCCTTTACCGGCGCCCGCCGTCGCGCGAACGCCCGTGCGAGCACCATCGCGTCGAAGGTGTCGGAGAGCGGTTCCGGACCGAGGCGGTCGAGCAGCTGGGCGGTGAGCTCTTCGCTGTCGGCGAAGAGGCGCGCGGTGCCGAAGCGCCGGGGATCGCAGAACGCGACCGCTAGGTCGTGATCGATCGCGAAGCGCGCGCGCTCGTAAGGTGCGCGCGGCGCGGTCGTCAGAAAGAGATTGCCGGTCATACGCAGGTGCAGGGCGAGCCAGGCGCCGTCGTCGAGCGACCACAGCATGTATTTGCCGCGCCGCTCGACGGAGGTGACGGTGCGGCCGCGCAGCCGCGCGGCGAGCGTGGCGGTCGGCACCGGGGCGCACAGCCGCGGGTCGGAGACCGTGACCGCCGCGAGTGAGCGCCCTTCGAGATGCGGCCGCAGCTGCCTGCGTAGCGTCTCGACTTCGGGTAGCTCGGGCACCCTGCTAGCTCACCTCGCCTCTTCGTCTTCTTCCGTAGCGCCATCCGTTACGCCTCCGGCAGCGAACGTGGCGCGGGGGTGCGCGCGGAAGTAGTCGTCGCGCAGGCGATCGGCCGCGAGGTGGGTGTAGACCTGCGTCGTGGTCACGTCGGCGTGGCCGAGAAGCTCCTGGACGGTTCGCAGATCGCACCCGCCCGCGAGCAGGTGCGTGGCGAAGGTGTGGCGCAGCGTGTGGGGACCGAAGCGCCGGTCGAGCCCGGCGGCCCGGGCGTGGCGGCGCACCACGGTCCACACGCCCTGACGGCCGAGGCGCCGGCCACGGGCGTTCACGAAAAGCGCCCGCTCCCCTGCGCGCTTGGCGGCCAGCGGCGGGCGGCCGTCGCGCAGCCACGCGGCGAGAGCGGTCTGCGCCGCGTGCCCGACCGGCACGAGCCGCTCTTTGCCCCCTTTTCCGCGCACGCGAACGAGCGCCTCGTCGAAGTCGACGTCGCCGATGTCGAGCGCCGAGGCCTCGGAGGCGCGCAACCCCGACGCGTACAAGAGCTCGAGCAGCGCACGGTCGCGCAACGCGAGCGGGTCGCGCCCGCGGGGGGCGGCGAGCAGCCGCTCGACCTCGTCGCGACGAAGCGCTGTCGGCAAACGGCGCGGGCGCCGGGGGGCGCGCAGCGCCGCGGTCGGATCGTCGGTGATCAGGTCCTCGGCACGCAGGAAGCGGTAGAAGGCGCGCAGCGCCGCCGCCTTTCGGCGCAGCGTCGCCGGTTGCGCCCCAAGCTCGGCAAGAAAGTCCTGCAAGTCGCCCGGCCGCGCATCGAACGCGTGGCGACGGCGCCGGGCCAGGAAGGCCCCCCACTGCAGCAGGTCGACGCGGTACGACGCCAACGTGTTGTGTGCGAGACCGCGGTCGAACTCGAGGTGCGCGAGGAAGTCGAGGACCAGCGACTCGTGCCGGGGCCGTTCGCCCGCGGGCGCGTCGCCACCGCCCCGCCCCCTGCGTTCAGCTGCCAGCGAGGAGCTGCTCACGGCGCAGCCACAACAGCCCGACGAGGCTCTTGGCGTCGACGCACTGGGCAATCGCGGCGTCGAGGTCGTCGAGCGGCCAGGGAACGACTTCGATGCGCTCCTCTTCGTCGCTCTCGGCTTCGGAGTCGAAGAGCTCGCTGGCGTAGAAGAGGTGGACCTCCTCGTCGGCGAACCCGGGCGACGTGTAGAAGCTCGCGAGCCGCTTCCAGCGGCGTGCGCCTTTGCCGATCTCCTCCGCGAGCTCGCGCTGGGCGGTGCGCAGCGGGTCGCGGTCGGGCCCATCGAGCTTGCCCGCTGGCAGCTCGAGCAGCGACTGGGCGCCGACCGCTTCGCGTGGCTGCCGGACCAGATAGATCGTGCCGCCGTCGACCGCGAGCACCGCCACCGCGCCGGGATGGGCGACGACTTCGCGCTCGACGACCTCGCCGGTGTCGTCGTGCCGGAAGCGGTCGATGCGGACGGTGGCTATCCGCCCGCGCCAGACGACCTCGGAGGCGACGCGCTCGAATGCCACCGACTATGTCTCCGCCGGTGCCGCGACCGCGGGCGCTGTACCACCTCCGGAGCGCGCGGGCGTCGCCGCCGTACGCGCGCCCGCTCCACGGCGCTGACGAGCGCGTTCGAGCGCGGCGCGGACGAACTCTTTGAACAGCGGGTGCGGGCGCGTCGGGCGCGACTTGAACTCCGGGTGGAACTGCGAAGCGACGAAAAACGGGTGGTCGGGCAGCTCGACGATCTCGACGAGTCGCTCGTCGGGCGAGGTGCCGGAGCACACCAGCCCCGCCCGCTCGAGACGCTTGCGCAGGTGGTTGTTGACCTCGTAGCGGTGGCGGTGGCGTTCGTACACCACGGCCTCCCCGTAGATCGCGCGTGCCCGGGTGGCGGGATGGATCTTCACGGGGTCGGCACCGAGCCGCATCGTCCCGCCGAGATCGCGCACCTCTTTCTGTTCGGGCAGTAGATCGATCACGGGGAACGGCGTTTCGGGATCGAACTCGGTGGAGTTCGCTCCCTCCATACCGGCGACCGTACGCGCGAACTCGCAGACAGCGATCTGCATGCCGAGACAGATGCCGAAGAACGGAACGTCGCTCTCGCGCGCGAAACGCGCGGCCGCGATCTTGCCCTCGATGCCGCGCTGTCCGAACCCGCCCGGAATCAACACGCCGTCGCATTCGGCGAGCGCTTGCTCGACCTCGCCGTCGGCGAGGCGCTCGCTATCGATGAACTCGACGTCGACCTTGGCCGAGTGGTGGGCGCCGGCGTGTCCGAGCGCTTCGGTCACCGACAGGTAGGCGTCGGCGAGCTTGGTGTACTTACCGACAAGGCCGATACGCACCCGTTCAGCAGCGCTGTCGTAGCGGTGAACGAGCGCTACCCACTCCGACAGGTCGGGGTCCGGTGCGGCGATGCCGAAGTGCTCGAGGATGCGTTCGTCGACTCCTTCGCGCCGGAACTCGAGCGGCACCTTGTAGATCAAGTCAACGTCGGGCGCCGACACGACGAAGCGCACGGGCACGTTCGCGAACAGCGCGATCTTCTCGCGGATGTCGCTGCCGAGCCGCTCCTCGCTGCGGCACATGATCATGTCCGGCTGGATGCCGATCCGTCGCAGCTCCTGAACCGAGTGCTGTGTCGGCTTCGTCTTGAGCTCGCCGGCGTGCCCGAGGAACGGCACGAGCGTGACGTGCACGAACATGCAGCGCTCGCGGCCGAGATCGACGTGGAACTGTCGTAGCGCCTCGAGGAAGGGCAGCGACTCGATGTCGCCGACGGTCCCGCCCACCTCGCAGATCACGAAGTCGGCCGCTTGCGCTTCCGCGACGAGACGGATGCGGTTTTTGATCTCGTCGGTGATGTGCGGGATCACCTGTACGGTGCCGCCCAGATAGTCGCCGCGGCGCTCGCGGCGGATGACCGCGTCGTAGATCGCACCGGCAGTGGCGTTGGAGGCGCGCGTCGTGTTGACGTCGGTGAAGCGCTCGTAGTGGCCGAGGTCGAGGTCCGTTTCGGCGCCGTCCTCGGTCACGAAGACCTCGCCGTGCTGGAACGGGCTCATGGTGCCCGGGTCGACGTTTATGTAGGGGTCGAACTTGAGCAGCGCGACGCTCAGCCCCCGCGCGACGAGCAAGCGCCCGATCGACGCCGCCGCGATTCCCTTGCCGAGCGCCGACACGACACCGCCTGTGACGAAGACGAAGCGCGTTTCGTGCGGGCTGTCGGCTCGGCTCACGTCGCCGAGTCTAGAGCCGGCCCCGGCGGTTCGCCGGGCTGCCAGTTAGGCGGCGCGGCGCAGCGCCTGGGCGTGGTCGCGCGCGCCGCGGTCGCCGGCGTCGGCACCGAGCATCCGGCAGAGCTCGCCGACCACCTCTTCGTCCGCGAGCGTCTCGACGTGACTGACCGCACGCCCGGCTGTCACCTGCTTGCTGACGCGGAAGTGCGCGTCGGCGCGTGCGGCGACCTGGGGTAGGTGCGTGACGCAGAGCACCTGCGCCTGCGTGGCGACGCGCGCCAGGCGCTCGCCGACTGCGTGGGCTGTGTGACCGCCGACGCCAGCGTCGATCTCGTCGAAGACGACCGTCGGTATCGAACCGACGCCGGCGACCGCCGCCAACGCCAATGTCACGCGTGCCAGCTCGCCTCCGGAAGCGGCGTCACGCAGTGCCGCGGGCGGCATGCCGGGGTTGGCGGCGAGCGCGAACTCGACCTCGTCGCTTCCGGTGGGACCAGGTTCGCGCGCGGCGCCGACCCCGACGACGAAGCGCGCCTCGGGCAGAGCGAGTGCGTGGAGCTCGCTCTCGACCGCCGCCGCGAGCTCGGCGGCACAGGCGGCACGCCGCGCCGACAGCTGCGCGCAGAGCTCTTCGAAGCGACGCTCGCGATCGGCGACTGCACGTTCGGCCGCCCCTAGGGACTCGTCTAGGGATTCGAGCTCCTCGAGGCGCCGACGGCAGTGCTCGGCGTGCGCTAGCGCGGCCTCTACCGAGCCACCGTGTTTGCGCAGCACGCGTTCGTAATCGGCGAGGCGGCTCTCAATCTGCTCGAGGCGAGCAGGATCGCTCTCGATCGCCGACGCATAGCGACGCAGCTCGCCCGCCAGGTCCTGCGCTTCGATCGCGAGCGCCGTGAAGCGCTCGAGCAAAGCGTCGAGCTCGGGGTCGCTGCCACGCACGGCGGCCGCGAGCGGCTCGGCGGCGCCAGCGAGCTCGCGCAACCCGACGTTGTCAGCGTCTTCACTGGCGAGCGCACTTGCGCACGCCACGGCCGCCGCTTGCAGCTCGCCGGCGCGGCGCAGGCGCTCGCGCTCGGTGCGCAGCTGACGCTCCTCTTCCGCGCTCGGCGCCAACTGTTCGATCTCGTCGAGCTCGAAGCGCAACAGGTCGATCTCGCGCGCGCGTGTGGCGGCGCTTGCGGCGAGCTCGGCGAGACGCTCGCGCGCGGCACGCAGCTCCGCGTACAGCTCGCTCGCCCGCCGGCGCAGCGCCAGATGGTCACGGCCCGCGTAGCGGTCGAGCAGATCAAGCTGTGCTCGCGGCGCGGCCAAACGGCGGTGCTCGTGCTGGGCGACGAAGGCGATCAGCCGCTCGCCCACCGCGCGCAGCTCGGACACCGGCACCAGCCGACCATTCAGGTACGCGCGCGTGCGACCGTCATCGCCGACGCGGCGGGCGAGGATCAGTTCGCCCTGGTCGGCGAGCGCAGCACGGGCGCGCTCGAGCACTTCGTCGCCGTCCGCGAGCACCTCGTCGGGCACCGCGAAAGCGGCCTCCACCCATGCTTCCCGGGCACCGCTGCGGACGCAGTCGCGCCGCGGGCGCACGCCCAACACCAGTTCGAGCCCGTGCAGGAGGATCGACTTGCCAGCGCCGCTCTCGCCCGTCACGACGTTCAGCCCGGGAGCGAGCTCGAGTTCGGCGCGCTCGACGAGCATCAGGTTCTCGATCCGCAGGAGCGTGATCACGTCCCCCTCTCGTAGCAGCCCGGCCGGACGAATCCGCCCCCTTGCGGACGCGAAAAACCCGCGGCAGGAATCGCCGCCGAGGATCAGGCTCAGCTCGCCAGCAGCCCGAACTTGCCGCGCAGGCGGGCATAGAACGACGCCCCGGGGAGCTGCGCAAGCAGCGCTTGGGCGCGCTCGTAGCGCAGCGGCAGCCGCTCGTTCGGCTCGAGGGTGCGGACGGTGCGCCCGTCGAGAACGACGTCGACCGCTTCCTCGCCCGAGCGGTTGACGATCTCGAGCTCGTCTTGCGGAGCGACGACCAGAGCGCGCGCAGTGAGGGTATGCGGCGCGATGAACGACACCACGAAACCCTCGACGCCCCAGGCGAGAACGGGTCCGCCGTTAGCGAGGTTGTACCCCGTGGAGCCCGCCGGCGTCGCGACGACGAGGCCGTCGCAACGCACTTCGCCGAGCTCCTCGCCGGCGACGAAATAGGCGAGCTCGGCGACGCGGCCGCCCGGCTTGCGATGCACCGCGACGTCGTTGACAGCGAGCAGATTGCCCGGCCCGGCGAGGCGCAGAGCGGGGAGCGCGAGGACATCGAAGCGGCCGGCGAGCAGGCGGTCCAGACCCTCGTCGAGGTCGTCGCCTTCGATCGTGGCTAGAAAGCCGATCGCCCCAAAGTTGATCGCAAACACAGGCACGCCGCGACCTGCGAACGTGCGGAGCGCGTGCAGGATCGTCCCGTCGCCGCCCAGTGCCACGGCGACGTCGCAATCGGCGTCCGGCGCAGCTTCTCTGACCCCGTCGCAACCCGGCTCGAGGCCGTGTTTGCGTAACTCCTCGGCCGGCAGCTGTACCACTACGCCGCGCTCGTGCGCAGCCGCGATGAGGCGCCGCAAAGCGGCCGAGGTGCGCTCGGGGTTGCGGCGCGTGAACACGGTCAGCGTCCGTGGGCGGCTGGGCGCGGCGCCACCAGCGGGGCTCACCGTCGTCGCACCTCCACGAGGAGCGCCTCCCAGAGGTCCTCTGCCGCCGCTGCCGCACGCTCGCTGGCGCCGTCGTCGAGGGCCGCGTGACGCCCTCCCTCGGCAAGGTGCACGAAGGTTTCGCGGTTCCCCGACGGTCCGGGCAGACCGCTCGGATAGAAGCCGAGCACAGCGAGCCCGAGCTCATCGCGGGCGAAGCGCGCGACAGCGGCGAGCGCGCGCAAACGCGCCGCACGCTCGCGCACGACCCCGCCCGGCGCCTCGCCCGGCCCGAGCTCGAACTGCGGTTTCACGAGCGCGAAGCAGTCGAATCGGTCGGCTGTGCACGCGATGACCGCAGGCAGGACCTTGCGCAGCGAGATGAACGACACGTCGACAGCCACGAGGTCCGGGCGGTAGGGAAGCAGTCCCGGCGCAAGCTCACGCGCGTTCGTGCGCTCGAGCAGGGTGACGCGCGGGTCACGGCGCAGCCGCTGGTCGAGCAGACCGCGGCCGACGTCGACCGCGACGACGTGCGCGGCGCCGCGCTGCAGAAGACAGTCGGTGAAGCCGCCGGTAGCCGACCCCACGTCGAGCGCGCGGCGCCCAGCCACCTCGGTAGCGCTGGCGGCGAGCGCGTGCTCGAGCTTCTCTCCCCCGCGAGAAACGAAGCGACGGCGGGCGACGACGTCGACGGGCGTGTCGACCGCTACCTGCTGACCGGGTTTCTCGGCGCGCGCACGTTCGCGGCCCACAAGCACCTCGCCGGCCATCACGGCTGCCGCAGCGCGCGATCGCGAGGGAAAAAGTCCGCGTTCGCACAGCAGCACGTCGAGCCTCACCTTTCGCTTGGTGCGCGGCACGGCGCCAGCCTATCCGTGCCTCGAGCGGAGCTCGCGCCGAGTCTGAGCCGGCCGAAGCCGAGCCGGCGCCACCCCGCACCGGTGTGGCACCCGCTCACCAAGTGTGAGCAAGTTCACACATCGCCTCTCGTGTCTCACCTACCTTCCCGGTAGCGATGACGAGCGCAGCGAGCAACAGCCTGGGTTTCCGCGCCGCAGCGTTGTTCGTGAGCGGTACCGCGCTTGTGGTACTGCCGCTCGTGCTCGGTCTTGGCGCCGCCGCTGCGGTGACCGGCGCCGTGGCGGGCGCGATCGCTGTCGCGCTCGGCGGCAGCGGCGCCGAAGCGGGCCGCGGTGGCCTCTCGCTGCGGGCTCAGGCCGCCTACGACCGCGGTCTTGCGCTCGGGCTCGCGGCCGCGGCGCTCGCCTTCGCTACGAGCGGCGCGCTCGGTCCGGCCGCCCTGTTTGCGGTGGCCGCGATCGTCGCCGCGATCGTCCACTGGCGCACCCGCTACAGCGCTGCGCCGAGCGGCTGACTGTACTCGCCGCCCGAACAAGAAAAAAAGCTTCCTCCAACCGC
>BEIR01000038.1 GCA_002898855.1 bacterium HR41 | reverse complement strand
GGAGCAGAAGCGCCGCTTTCTCGAACCGATCCTGTCGGGCGAGGAGATCTGGTGCCAGGGCTTCTCGGAGCCGGAAGCGGGCTCCGATCTCGCCTCGCTCAAGACGCGCGCCGTGCGCGACGGCGACGAGTGGGTGATCACCGGTCAGAAGGTCTGGACCACCTACGCCCACAAGGCGAAGTGGTGCATGCTGCTGGCGCGCACCGACCCCGACGCGCCTAAGCACCAGGGACTCACCTACTTCATCATGGACATGGAGCAGGACGCCGTGCAGGTGCGCCCGCTCCGCCAGATCACCGGCGAAGCCGAGTTCAACGAGCTCTTCATAGAGGGAGCACGCGTGCCCGACGAGAACGTCGTCGGCGGCGTGGGCAACGGCTGGGCGGTGGCGATCACGACGCTGATGCACGAGCGCTCGGGACTCGGCGCAGCTGCCGCCGCCGGCGTGCGCCTAATGCTCGACGACCTCGTCGCGCTCGCACGCGAACGCGGGGTCGCCGACGACCCGCTGGTGCGCGACCGCATCGCCCAGCTCAAGATCGAGGTCGAGGCGCTCCGCCTGACGAGCTGGCGCGGACTTTCGCGGATCCAGCGGCACGGCGTGCCCGGCCCCGAGGGGTCGCTGCCGAAATGGCAGTGGTCGGAGATCAGCCAGCGGCTGACCGAGCTCGCTATCGAGCTGCGGGGCGAAGACGGACCCGTGTGGGACTCGCCGTGGGTCTACCGCTTCCTGCGCGCGCGGGCGAACTCGATCGAGGGCGGTACGACCGAGATCCTCAAGAACATCGTGGCCGAGCGCGTGCTCGGGCTGCCGAAGCTGAGGTGAGGAGATGAACTTCGACTTCAACGACGACCAGCAAGCGATCAAGCGCACGGCGCGCGAGCTGCTCGCCGCGCGCTTCAGCGCCGAGCGCGTGCGCGAGCTGGCCGAAAGCCGACGCTACGACGAAGAAGCGTGGGCCGAGCTGTGTCAGCTCGGCTGGCCGGGGATCTTCGTCGCCGAAGAGGACGGCGGCCAGGGGCTCGGCACGGTCGAGCTTGTGATCCTCGCCGAAGAGCTCGGCTACGCGCTCGCTCCGGTGCCCTTCCTGGCTCGGGCGGCCGCAGGGCTCGTCATCGCTGCGGCGGGCAGCCCCGAGCAGCGGCAGCGCTGGCTCGCACCGATCGCGCGCGGCGAGCTCGCGGCGACGCTGGCGCTCGCCCGCGACGGCGAGGCGCGGCTCGTGCCCGATGCGATCCTCGCCGAGGTGGTCGTCGCCGTCGAGGACGGCCGGGCACGCGTCTACGAGCAAGGGTCGTTCACGGCCGAGGAGGTCGAAACGATCGATCTAACGCGTCGCCACGGGCGTGTTCGTTTCACCGGTGAGGGCAGCGAGCTGCCGGGCGATCCGCGGCCGGGTGTCGATCGCGCGCTGGTGGTGCTCGCTGCCGAGCTCGTCGGCGTCGCCCAGCGCGCGCTCGAGATGGCGGTCGCCTACGCGCGCGAGCGCAAGCAGTTCGGCCGCCCGATCGGCGCCTACCAAGCGGTGTCGCACCGCTTGGCCCAGATGCTGCTCGAAACCGAGAGCGCGCGCTCGCTGACCTACTACGCCGCGTGGGCGGCCGACGCCGAACCGGAGTCGCTCGAGCTGGCGGCAGCGATGGCCAAGGCTTACGCGAGCGACGCCGGGTGGCGGACGACCGCCCAGGCGTTACAGGTGTTCGGCGGCATCGGCTTCACGTGGGAGCACGATCTCCACTTCTTCCTCAAACGCGCTCGCACCGACGCCCACCTGTGGGCGCGCGGGCGCGAGCTACGCGACCGCGTTGCCGATCTCGCCGGTCTCGCCGCCTGAAGCGCCGCGGCTATCGCGACCGCTGCTGCGGCGCTGCGGCTCTGACAGCAGCGCACGCGGCCGGGTGGCTGTGCCCTTCAACGGCTGCCGCTCGAGCTGTGCCGCGCAAGCAGCGGGCTGTGCGCGGCCGGGCGCTGGTCGCGCCGGTCAGTCGCGGTCGCCTACGTAGCTCTTCAGGCCGCGCTCGCCGGCGACGACCGGCCCGCGCGCCTCGGCGCCGCGCGCGACCTCTTCGAGGTGGGCGATCCAGCGCTCGCCTTCCTGGCGCACGGGGTGGTCGTCAGGCAGCCCAACGATCAGGTTGCGGATGCGGTTGCGGATCTACAGGGCGAAGTGCGGGGTAGCGGCGCCGACGAGCTCGTGAATGTCGGCAATCGTCGGTTCGCGGCGCAGCCGGTCGGGTCGCTCGTACTCGCTCACGGCCCCTAAAGTTAGACGCCAGCGGTTTACGGCAGTGTCCCGCGCCGTGTCGGCCGGCCGCGCGGCGGCAGGGAGCTTGCGCGCGGTGGTAGCGAGCTTGCGCCGCCCGTCAAGGAGCTTGCGCGGGTCGTCAGGGAGCCTGCGGTTGCACCGGCACGAGCTCGACCAGGCGATCGAGCTGGGCTTGGGCGGCGATCGACACCGCCCGGTCGTCGCCCAGGATCCACACGCGGTTGTAGACGGAGTCCTGTGGCGTTCCTTCGTAGCCCGGCTGGATACTCAACAGGTACTGCTGGAGCGCTCGCGGCAGCGTGTCGGCACGGTCGGTGAGGAGCAGTGGCGCGAACACCCCCTTGGTAGCGAGTAGCGCCGCGGCGGCGGCGTCGAGCGGGCGCGCCACGTTCGCGAGGGTGAGGTTGTAGCCCGGAACGACGACGCCCCAGCCGAAGCCTCCCGCGCGGTAGCGGGCGAAGGCGATCGCCAGGTCGACGGCGCTGCGCGCGCGGGCGCCGACGCGGCGCACCCGGCCGAAGCTGCGCAGCTTGCGCTCGAGCGCCCGCGGCAGGACCGACTCGGGACCTAGCAGGAAGATCTGGGCCTCGCCCTCGCGGCGGGCGAGCGCGCGCCGGATCGGCGCCGGCACGGTCGTGGCGCGGACCGGTAGCGCAGCGTCCCCGGAGAACGCCGCCCACGCCGCCGCCGGCATCGCCCACTCGGGTCGCTCGCCCGAGAAGATCACGACGCGCGGCGAAGGCTTGCGGCGCACAGTGGCCGCGAAGCGGTCGATCTCGGCCGCGACCGCATAGGGATCTTCGCCCCGCAAACGGCGGATGCGGAGGTTCGCCGGTGCGGGCGTTCCGTCACCGACCACGATCACCTGCGCATCGTCGGCGAGATCCGACCCGAGCGGTCTGAGACTGGCGAGGGCATCGCGCGTGACCGCGGGGATGTCGCCACCGGTAGCGAACAGCAGCGGGGCGGCGAGCGGATCACCGGCGAGCGGCGCCGCGCTGACCGCGTCCTGCCAGCGGCGGCTGTCGATAAGGACGACCGCGCGCGGACGCGTGGCGGTCGTCGCTGCGGGGTAAAAGATGCGGGCCACGGCGGCGGCGTCGGCGACCGCGTCGCCGCCACCGACGCGCACCGTGTTGCGCGTCGCCGCAGCGGGGAAACCAAGTTTCGCAGCCGCCTCATCGTCGCCGGCGCGAACGCCCAGCTGGGGCGGGCGGCCCTCCCCAGCCCCGCCGCACCCCGCCAGCGCCGCGGCGGCTGCGGCGCACAAAAGCGCGGCACGACCGCGTAGCAACGCACGAGCACGCAGCAAGCTGCGACGGCGCGCCGCTGTCCGTGCCCGGCGCGCGTCCTTCGCTAGGACCGCCCCCTGGATGCTCTCGGCGCCCATGCTGCCACTCGCTCCGTCGTGCCAAGACCTGGCGGCGGCTGGAGCCGCCGACTGTGATGGATGGGTGCGCGATGGAAGGGTGCGGCGCGACCGCCCTCGGCCCCGCCCCGCGCTAGAGGGCAACTTACTCGCTGCGCTCTCGCTATCCTGCCCGCGGCCCCTGGCTGACTAGCCAGTCAAGCGCAAGGAGGGAGAGCCCGTGGACTTTCGGCTTAGCGACGAGCACGTCGAGTTCAAGAAGCTCTGCAGGCGCTTCGCCGCCGAGGTGATCCGGCCGATCGCGCCCCGCTACGACCGCACCGAGGAGGTGCCGTGGGAGGCGATCAAGGCGGCGCGCGAGTGGGGTTTGCACGGGCTCGACCACATGCAGCGGATGGCGGCCGACCCCGACGGGCTCATGACCGCGATCTACGCCGAGGAGCTCCACTGGGGCTGCGCCGGTATCGCCCTCGCGATCCAGGGTTCCGGCCTTGCGGCAGCGGGGATCGCAGCCTCGGGCACCCCGGAGCAGATAATGCGCTGGGTGCCGGAGTGCTACGGCACGGGCGACGAGATCAAGCTCGGCGCCTACGCCGTCACCGAGCCGGGGGCCGGCTCCGACGTGTGCTCGCTGCGCACGACCGCCCGCCTCGACGGCGACGAGTGGGTTCTCAACGGCACCAAGGTGTTCATCACCAACGGCGGCATCGCCGATGTGACGGTGGTGGTGGCGACGGTCGATCCCGAGCTCGGCTACCGCGGCCAGGCGTCGTTCGTCGTTCCCAAGGGAACGCCCGGCCTCAGGCAGGGCAAGAAGGAGTCGAAGCTCGGCATCCGTGCCTCGCACACTGCCGAGATCGTGCTCGAGGACTGCCGCGTGCCGATGGAGAACCTCCTCGGCGGCTACGACAAGCTGCAGCGCAAGCTCGAGCGTGCCCGTCGCGGCGAGTCGACCGGGCGCTCCTCGAACGCGCTCGCGACCTTCGAGATGACGCGCCCGCTCGTCGGTGCGTCGGCGCTCGGTATCGCCCAGGCGGCGTACGAGTGGACGCTCGACTACCTCGAGCGCACCTACGAGGGTGGCAAGCCGCTGATCGAGCACCAGCGCATCCAGCAGACCATCGCCGATGTGGCGACCGAGATCGAGGCTGCGCGCTTGCTCGTGTGGCGGGCCTCGTGGATGGCGCGTAACGGCGTGCCGCTCACCGGCGGCCAGGGCTCGATGGCAAAGCTCAAGGCGGGTGACGTGGCGATGTGGGCGACGGCCACCTGCATGGACCTTGTCGGTCCCTACGCCCAGACCACCGACTGCCCGCTCGAGAAGTGGTACCGGGACGCGAAGATCTACCAGATCTTCGAGGGCACGGCCCAGGTGCAGCGGCTCGTGATCTCGCGCCTCCAGCGCGAGGAGTACCGGCGCCGCCTAGCCGAGGCGGCTGAGCTGGTGCGCTCGCAAGAGCGCGCCGAGGCGGCGGCCTGACGCCTGCTTGCCACCGAGGCAGCGGCCTGACGCGTGCTCCCCGTGCATCGCCGGCGCGCGGGGCGTCTACGCTACCCGTGGCACGGCGTCGCAGCGACCGGAAGGAGGCGTGCTTGCCAGGGTTAGCAGGGCGGCTTTCGACGACGATCAAGGCCAAGATCTCGAAGTGGCTCGACCGTGCCGAGGACCCGGCCGAGACGCTCGATTACGGCTACCGCAAACAGGTCGAGCTGCTCCAGAACGTCAAGAAGGGCATCGCCGACGTAGTCACGTCGAAAAAGCGGCTGCAGATGCAGTCGCAGAAGCTCGAGCAGCAGGTCGCCAAGCTCGAGGCCCAGGCGCGGCAAGCGCTCGCCCACGGGCGCGAAGACCTCGCACGCGCGGCGCTGGAGCGCAAGGCGCTCGCTCAGCGCGAGCTGCAAAGCCTCGACCAGCAGATCGCCGAGCTCGAGAGCCAGCAGCAGCGACTGACTGAGAACGAGCAGCGCCTGCGCGCCAAAGTCGAGGCGTTCCGCACCAAAAAGGAGGTCATCAAGGCGCAGTACTCGGCCGCCGAGGCGCAGGTGCGGATCTCGGAAGCAGCCCACGGCGTCGGCGAGCAGATGGCCGATCTCGGCCTCGCGCTGCAGCGTGCCCAAGAGAAGGTCGAGGACATGCAAGCCCGCGCCGCCGCCGTCGAGGAGCTCGAGCGTGCCGGCACGTTCGACGATCTCGCGGCGCTCGGTTCAGGCAGCGACGACATCGACCGCCAGCTCGCTCAGCTCGAGACCGGCGACCAGATCGAGCGCGAGCTCGCTCGTCTCAAGGGTGAGATCGGTCCCGGCGAGCGCGCGGCGGGCCAGCTCGATGCCGGCAAGGGCGACGCAGGGCAGAGCAGTGGTGCGGGCGCGGGAGGTGGCTCGTGATCGTGCGCATCGCTGGCGAGCGCCAGTACCGCCTCTCGGACGATCTCGCCGAGCGTCTGAACGATCTCGACAACCGTTGTGTCGAGGCGGTGGAAGGGGGCGACGAGGTGCGCTTCCGCGACCTGTTCGCGCAGATGCTCGCGCTCGTCGAGGGCGAGGGTGCGCCGCTGGCCGACGACGAGCTCGTCGAGTCGGACGTGATCCTGCCGCCGCGCGACATCACGTTCAAGGAGGCGCAGCGCGAGTTCACCGGCGAGGGGCTCATCCCTGACGATTAGGGAGGCCGACCAGCGCGGTTGCGCTGGCAGATAGCTGGGCGTTGGCCCGCCGCGCCAGCGCCCGGCAAGAGAGCGAAGACAGAGAGGAGGGTCGTGATGTCGGACGAGCAGTCGGGTGGCTACACCCACGTGAACCTGCTCGAGGTCGAGGATCTCGCGGCGCGTTTCGGCCTGAGCGAGATCACCGAGGCGCGGTTCGCCAACGAAGCGCTCGCCACCGAGGCGACCGGTGTCTGCCTGCAGCGCCTGCGCCCGGGGCGCAAGCAGCCGTTCGGCCACCGCCACGAGCAGGCCGAGGAGGTGTACGTGGTGCTCGAGGGGGGCGGGCGCGTGCGGCTCGACGACGACACCGTCGAGCTGCGGCGCTTCGACGCGCTGCGTGTGGCACCGCACGTAGCGCGCCGCTTCGAGGCCGGACCGGACGGCATGACGATCCTCGTTTTCGGTCCGCGCTACCCCGGCGACGGCGAGCGGCTACCGGATTTCTGGGCGTAGCTCGGCGCTCGGGCAGCGCGGGGCGGCGCGCTGGCTCACTGTGATGCGGCGTCGCGACGCGGGCCGCTGCCGCTAACTCTCGAGCTGCGTCTGAAGTGCCGCGAGCTGTTCCGCTGTCGCGTGCGCTTCGATCAAGGGAAAGAGCTCGCGCTCCTCCATCCGAACGTGATCGTGCAGCAGCTCGCCCGTCGCCCGCACAGCCTCGGGCGTGACTCGGTCGCAGCCGCGTTCCCCCCAGCTTTTAGCGCGAGCGCGTAGCTCGGCGTGCTCGCATGCCGTCCGCGCGATCAGCGGATGAGCGCTGCCCAAATGCTGGGCGAGGAGAGGCAGCACGAACCGTTCTTCTTCAGTGAAGTGAACGGCGTCGGCCTCGTCGAGGAAAGCGAGGAACTGGGTGGCAAGCGTGCGAGCGTCGTCGGCGCTCGATCGGCGCATCCGTGCGGCCAGAACGAGCGCGCGGTGGTGGTCGCGCGACAGCTTCACGAGCGACGGGTGGCGTACAGGCACCGCGCTTACCTCCTTTCTTGGTGCCTTTAGATGCGTAGCGGTCGGGCGCGTACGGCCGCGACAGCCGAGGCAGCTACCACGAAGGCGAGCGCTGCGGCGGTGGTTGCAGCCCCGGCCGCGGCGCCGGCGCGCGCCGGTGCGGGCGCTGGCGCTTGCACGGCGACAGCGAAGGCCGCGATCGCGAGCGGTGCGAGCGCGCTCAGACCACGCCCGAACGTGGCCAGGCGGGCGGGGCGCGACCGGCGAGGACGCGCTCTGAAACCGCGGCCGGTCAGTGCCCGCACTCGCGCCAGCACGCCCAACAGATGGATCGCGGAACCGGCGACGGTCAAGCCCAGCCAGCCCGCCAGAGCGAGCACAGCGAAAGCGTCGCTGCGGGGCAGCATCGGCCACGGATCGGTGTGCGGAGAGCCGATGCCGGTAGCAGCGGTGACGACGCCCGACGCCACGGCCACGGCGAGGAACAGCTGCCCGCACCCGACGAGCCAAGCGGGCAGTGTCAGCGCCCGCCGCGCTGCCCAAGCCGAGGCCGCGACATTGGCGAGCAGTGCTGCGGTCGCCAGCGCGAGCGCGCACCATCCCGCCGCGGCCAGCGGTCTGGAAGCGAGCGCGTAACCGGCGGCGACGGCCGCGATCCCCGCGAACCAGCCGCCGAAAGCCACCGCTTCGAGGGCCGGCCAGCGCAAGCGTGTGCTCGTCAAGGACGGATAGAAGGTATGTAGCGTCCCGACGATGGCACCGCCGAACCAACCGCCTACGGCCGCGACCGCGTGCGCGCCAATGGGATCGCCGGTCGCGAGCGGCAGACCGAGAGCGGCGGAGAGGCCCAGAGTGCCCGCGCCCGCAAGTGCCGTAGCACCAGCTTGGTACCAGGCGACGGCGGCGACCCGGCGCTGCAGCGACCTGCGCCGCAAAAGTTCGAGCATGCCGACGAAGATGACAAGCGCGGCCGCCAGCGCGCAGCCGCCGACAGCCACGAGGCCGTCGACGCGAACGGCGTACCCCACGGCGACGAGCGCGGCACCGAGATTCCATGCGGCGAGCTCCAGTCGCACCAGTGCAGCGGGTGGTGGCTCGGCCGCGAGCGCCGCACCAGCGAAGAAAGGGGCGGCGCCGAGCACGAGCTGCGACACACCGCCTACGAACGAGAGGTGCAGCGCCAGCCAGCGCGCGCTCGCTGTGCCTGTCAGGGCCGCTGTGGCTGCGGCTGCGAGCGCCGC
>BEIR01000037.1 GCA_002898855.1 bacterium HR41 | reverse complement strand
CAAGCGCAACTATTGCCATAACCACCGCAAGTCCACCCCACCACAAAGTAAACGAGTCAATGCCTGCCGCGATCAGCCGATCGCTAAACGCGACGAGCAACACAAACCAGCCTATAAACAACAACCCCGCCCACAAACCCGCTACACCCCTACCACCGGCACTTGTCGACCCGAAACACGAGGCTCCACCCCTCGCACCCATGACCCTGTCAAGCACCACCGCCGCTGCCAAACACAGCAAACCGAGTATGAGCGGCGGAACGCCGAACGCCAGGTGCAGCACCACCGGTAGCACATAACCCACTACAACGAAACGAATACGGGCTACGAGCGCACCCATGCCCTCTACCTCGTCCAACCGTAGTAGCAGCCGATAGCGCCCGCAGCCGCGCGGCCCCACGGCCCGAAGAGTCCAAGCGCGTGTGCGCCAGCGGCCGCCCCGAGCCCATAGACAACACAGCTTGACCCATGCCGAAGAAAGCGCTTCACCCACCCCCAGAACGGGTCCACGACGATCGGGTAGGCGTAGTTCCCTGTGGTGTGGGGGACGTGGAGGGTTAGGGTGTTGCCGTTCACGCTCGCGGCCACCGGCACAGGGCTGCCGTTCGCATCGTGGGCCTGAGGTGGGGTTGCGACCGCCACCGGGTTGCCTTCAGGGTCGACGATAGCGACCGCCCCCGAGTCGAGCAAAACAAGCCGCTGCCCCTCGCCCCGCAGATCAACGGTGTAGCTGTAATCCTCAGGCGACTCCGGCCCGCGGATCTGCACGAACGTCTCCAAACCAAGCGCGCTCGCCTTCACCACCTGGTCCGCACCCGGCTGGGTGTTCGCGAAAACAACCGCGTCACCGGCCCGCACCCCTGCATCCGCGTCCGGCGAAACACCCTGCGGCCTCACCACAAGATCCGGAGTCCCGCCCGCACCCTCAAGCGCAAACCCACCCCCAGCGCTCAAAGACACCCGCGCATCCACCCCAGCGCCCTCAAGCGTGAAGCCCGAACCCTCCCGGCGAAGCGCAGGATCAAGCGTCTCGCCACCAACCACAACCCGCCGCGCCTGCCCCAAAACCTCCGGCGCCGCCGCCCGCAGCTCCGCGACAGCCCCCGCCCGCGTCACATCCAAAGGCTCCGCGTCAGCCCCCGCCTGCGCCGCAAACCCCGCCCCAGCGACGACCGACACACACACCGCCAAACAAACCGCACGCGAGCGAGAAACCATCACAAAAAACCTCCTCTCTATCTCCTTCTTTGCAGACACACCACCCAGCGAGCCCACCCGCCCCCCGGGCGACGCCCAACTTTCTAAACGAGAGAGAGAGACGTCAAGACCAAAACACAAAAAATTCACGCGCCAGGGGCGAACGGCGCCGGGCGAACGGCCACCTACGACATCCCGCTAGCCCCTACGGCATCTCGCTCGCCCGCTCCGCGCAGGCGCGCGCGAACGCGCGAAAGGCAGCGTCGCCGCGGCGCTTGAGCTCCCCAGCGTGGGCGCTCGCGGCAGCCGTAAGCGAGCGCTCGAACTGTGGCCCGAGAGCGTCACGAGCCTCGCGCCGCATCACCGGTTCGCGCAGCCAGCACGCCACGAGCTGCTCGTCGGCCTCGGCGTGGAACAGGAGCCCCCAAGCGCGATCGCCGAGACGGAATGCCTGGTGCTCTGTTAGCGCGGAGCGGGCGAGCGACACAGCGCCGCTCGGGAGGTCGAAGACCTCGCCATGCCAGTGAAGCACCACCGTCCGCGGCGCGAGGTGCCGGAGCAGCGGGTCGCCCTCGCCGGCAGCGGTCACGGTGATCTCGGCGAAGCCGATCTCGGGGGCGCTGCCCGGGCGCACGCCGGCACCCGCGGCGCGGGCGAGGAGTTGCGAACCGAGGCACACGCCGAGGTACGGCACACCCGCAGCCACCACCCGCTCGATCCAGCGCAGCTCGGCCGCCAGACCCGGAAGTCGGTGGTCGTCGTTGGCGGACATCGGCCCGCCCATCACGACTACCCCCGCCAGACGCTCGGGATCTGGCAGCGCGTTCTGTCCTTGCGCTTGCCCGGCGCTGGGAGCGGCGGCGAGCTGGAGCTGCGCGAACCCGTCGAGCGGCTCGCACTCGACGAGCTCGAACTGTTCGAGACAGCGCGCGATGCGGTGCGGGCCCTCCCACGGGACGTGACGGACGATCGCTACCGACGCCATGGCCGAAGCAGCGTAGTCGCCGCTCGGACCGCTTGAAGTAGCCGCTGGCGCCACCCCGACCTAGCATCGGCGGCGTGGGCACCCGCGCGGTGCTGCTCGATATCGACGGTGTGCTCTACGTCGGCGAGCGCGTGATCGACGGCGCAACCGACGCTGTCGCCGAGCTGCGCCGGCGCGGCTACCTGCTGCGTTTCGTCACCAACACCACCTCGCGCTCGCGCAGCGAGATCCTCGAGCGCCTCGAACGCCTGGGGTTCGCGGCGAGCGACAGCGAGCTCGTCACACCTACCCGCCTCGCCGTCGCGCACTGCCGTCGCCGCGGCTTTGCCGCCGTCGCTCTGCTCGCACCCGCTCGTCTGCGCGCCGAGTTCGCAACTCTGCCCCTCGTTGCCGACCCGGTCGATGCGCGCGCACACGGTGGCGCCAGCCCGAAGCTCGGTGGCGGCAAGCCGCAGCGTGCCGCCGCTCACTCGCCCCCCGCGCGGGTGGACTGCGTTGTGCTCGGAGACCTCGGCGAGGGGTTCGATTACGCGACGCTCAACGGCGCTTTTCGTTGGCTCTCGGCCGGTGCCGAGCTCGTCGCCCTGCAGCACAACCGAACCTGGCGCCGCGCCGACGGTCTCGCGCTCGACGTCGGTCCGTTCGTCGCGGCGCTCGAGTACGCAACCGGCCGTCCAGCGACGGTGGTCGGCAAACCGGCGCAGCAGTTCTTCGACCTCGTGCTCCACGACATCGGGGTCGATCGCGAAGAGTGCTTGATGGTCGGTGACGACGTCGAAGCCGATATCGCCGGCGCGCAGCGGCAAGGTGTACCGGCGGCCTTCGTGCGCACCGGCAAGCACAGCGACGACGACCTCGAGCGCTTCGGCGTGCGGCCCGAGCTGGTGCTGGACTCGGTCGCGGAACTGCCGGCCGTGCTGGCGGCAACAGGCCGGTGAGTGTCGCACGCCTGCACGAGGCACGACCGAGCGCAGAGAGGCGGCCCGGCGAGCCAGGCGCCACCTAGCGCGGAAGGCGCGGTGCCAGCACGCGGTACGCCTTGAGCCCGAGCGATAGTCGCTCGCGGTGGTCGGTGACGAGCGGATCGAGCCCGGTCAGTTCCCGCACCCGGTCGAGCCGGTAAGCGACCGTGTGGCGGTGGGTGTGGATTGCTGTTGCGGTGGCCTGCATGTTGCAGTTGTGCTCGAGGTAGGAGGCGAGCGTCGCGACGAGCTGCGTTCCGTACTGCTCGTCGTAGCGGACGAGCGACGCGACGGTGCGCTCGTAGAGGTCGCGCACCTCCTCGGGATGGCTGACAAGCGCGCGAAACAAAAGGCGGTAGGCGCCGTCGTTGATCGCCTCGGGGGTCGCTTCCCCGCCCGCCGCTTTGACTTCGAGCACGAGCTCGGCTTCTTCGAGCGCCCGGCGCGCGTCGGCGGCGTCGCGATAGACCGACGACACGCCGGCTACAGCGCCTCCCGGCAGGCGGCTCGCCAGCCGTTCGACCGGCTCGCGTTCACCCGCCAAGAGCGCGTACACGCGGCCGTCGATGGCCTGCGCGATCGAGTCGGCGCGCTCGCTGCGCAGGGCCGCGATCACCCGTCCCGCGACCGGGCCACCAGGATCCGCGCAGAGCGCCACGTAGCCCTTCGAAAGGTCGCATCCGAGGCGCTGAGCGGCGCGAAGAATTGCCTGCGCGTCCTGCTCCTCGCCGCGCAGCACGCGCTCGAGGAATGCTCCGCGCAGCGACTGCGCGGTCTCCTCGCGGGCGTCGGCTACCGCGACCTCAGTGAGCGCGGCGATTGCCGCTATCTGCAGGTACTCGCTGGGATCTTCGGTCGGCTCGCCCAAGAGCAGTACGGAGCCGACCCGCTGGCCACCCGACACGATCGGCACCTCGGCCGTGACGCCGTCGGGCGGCTGCGGGTCGGCCCCTCGCGAGCGAGCTACGACGTACTGCTCGAAACGCTTCCACCCCGGATCGGGGACGCCCAGGCGCGGTACGACGATCGCCACCGGTGCCCCGACGTAGCGGGAGGCGATCCGCGCCACGCCCCGCAGCCCTTCGCCCGCCAACACCGCCCCCACCATCTCGAGGTGGGCGCTGCGTGGCGCGGCGAGCTGACCCGGGCCGGACACGGACCGCCTCTACCCCGCTCTGCTGCCGCTCAGGTGACCGGCAGGTAGCGCTGGATCTCCCAGGGCGTGACCTGCACCCGGTACTCCAGCCACTCCTCGCGCTTGAGATCGACGTAGCGCGAGAAGATGTGCGAGCCGAGCGCCCGCTCGACGAGCTCCGAGCGCGCCATCTCCTCGATCGCCTCGCCGAGCGACTCCGGCAGATGGTCGACGCCCATCTGCTGCCGCTCGCGCTCGGTGAGGTCGTAGAGGTTGCGCTCGATCGGCGCCGGCAGCTCATAACCCTTTTCGATCCCCTCGAGACCTGCGTGGAGCAGCGCCGCGAAGGTGAGGTACGGGTTGCAGGAGGGATCCGGGCAACGGATCTCCGCGCGCGTCGCCTTCTCCTTGCCGGGGTGGTAGACCGGCACCCGGATCAGCGCCGAGCGGTTGCGGCGCGACCAGGCGACGTACACCGGCGCTTCGTAGCCGGGCACAAGCCGCTTGTACGAGTTCACCGACGGAGCGAACAGCGCCGAGAGCTCACGCGCGTGGCGGAGCTGGCCGGCGATGAACGCCTTCGCGACGTCCGACAGGTAGTACTCGTCGTCGGGGTCGAAGAACGCGTTTTCGTCGCCGCGGAAGAGCGACTGGTGGGTGTGCATTCCTGACCCGTTCTCGCCGTACAGCGGCTTCGGCATGAAGGTCGCGTAGAAGCCGTGCTTCTGCGCCACCTCCTTGACGGCGATCCGGTACGTCATCGTGTTGTCGGCCATCACGAGACCGTCAGCGAAGCGCATGTCGATCTCGTGCTGCGAGGGGCCGACCTCGTGGTGTGTGTACTCGACCGGGATGCCGAGCTCGCGCAGCGTGAACACGCAGTCGCGACGGAAATCCGACCCGACGTCGAGCGTCGTCAGGTCGAAGTAGCCGCCGCGGTCGAGGACCTCCGGCGCCTGGTCCGACTTGAACAGGAAGAACTCGAGCTCCGGCCCGAGGTAGTAGTGATCGAAGCCCATCTGCTTTGCCCGCTCGAGCGCCCGCCGCATGACGTAGCGTGGGTCGCCCTCGTAGGGCTTGCGGTCGGGCGTGAGGATGTCGCAGAACATCCGGCCGACCTTGTGCGTCTCGCCCGAACGCCAGGGCAGGATCGCGAACGTCGACGGATCGGGCAGGGCGACCATGTCCGACTCCTCGATGCGGTTGAAGCCGGTGATCGACGAGCCGTCGAAGCCCATCCCGTCCTCGAGCGCCCCGGCGAGCTCCTCGCGCCCAATCGCGAACGACTTGAGCTGCCCGAGGATGTCGGTGAACCAGAGCCGGATGAACTCGACGTTCTCCTGCTCGACGCGGGCGAGCACCTCGCTCGCCAGCTTGCTGCGTTCGTCTACTGCGGTCATAGGAACCGTCGCTCCTTTCCCTTGGTCACCCGTTTTGCAGGAAGCGGGGTGGTGGCGCGGCAACAACGTGCCGCGCCACCACCGGCCGAGCTCACGTCCCGGCCGGGATCTCTTCAGCGCTGTGGGCTTGGAGGACGGCCTCGCCCTCCTCGCCAGTGCGGATCCGGATCGCGCGCTCGACGGGAAGAACGAAGATCTTCCCGTCGCCAATCCGGCCCGTGCGGGCGTGCTTGAGGATCGTCTCCACAACCACGTCCACGTCCTTCGACTCGACGACGATCTCGAGCTTGAGCTTCGGACGCAGGTGGATCGTCATCTCCGAGCCGCGGTAGTGCTCGGTGATCCCCTTCTGCCTCCCCGAGCCCTTGTACTCGGCGATCGAGATCGACGGGAACCCACGCTCGAGCAGTTCCTTGCGGATCGGCTCGAACGCTTCGTGGCGGATGTACGCCTCGATCTTTTTCATCTCTGCGACCTCCCGATCTCAGGCCTGGGTTGGCTGCGGGCTTGGCTGCGGCGGCGATCCGAGGCGCGCGGCCACGGCATCGCCCGCGAGCCCGCTCTCGATCTCGGGAGTCGGGATGAACTGCTCGGGGTAGCCGTACATCCCGGTCTCGGAGATGTCGAGACCGGCACGCTCCTGTTCGGGCGTCACGCGCAGGCCAACGGTCTTGTCGATGATCCAGAAGGCCACGTACGACGCCGCGAACACGCACACGAACGCCACCGCCACACCCAGCGCCTGGGCGCCGAGCTGGGTGAAGCTGCCCGTGTACCAGAGCCCACCCTCGCCGACACCGTTCAGCTCGGCGAGCCGCGGCGCGGTGAAGATGCCGCACGAGAGGGTGCCCCAGATACCCGCCGGCCCATGCGCCGAGAGCGCGCCGACGGGGTCGTCGAGCACCTTCTCGATCGCCAGAACGCCGACCACCACGATCACTCCGGCGACAGCGCCGATGATCGGCGCCGCCCAGTACTCGACGTACCCGGAGGGCGCGGTGATCGCCACCAGCCCGGCGATCGCGCCGTTGCCGGCCATGCCGACATCGACGTAGCGGCGGAGGAGGTAGATGGTGGCCACCGCAGCGAGAACGCCGGCGGCCGCAGCCAGGTTGGTGACGAGCGCCACCTCGGCGAAGCGATTACCGATCGCGCCACCGGTCGAGCCGGGGTTGAACCCGAACCAGCCGAGCCACAGGATCAGCACGCCGAGACCGACGAGCGGCATCGAGTGGCCCGGGATCGGGCGCGGCTTGCCGTCGGGGCCGTACTTGCCGATCCGGGGCCCGAGCAGCAAGAGAGCGGCGAAACCGCCGGTGGCGCCGATCAGGTGGACGACGGTGGAGCCGGCGAAGTCCTGCATGCCGATGCTGCTCTGCAGCCAGCCGCCGCCGAAGATCCAGTGCGAAAGCACCGGGTAGATCACCGCCGCGAACGGGATCGCGTAGAGCACGTAGGCCGAGAACTTGATCCGTTCGAGCGTCGTTCCCCACACGATCGCGAGCGACACGGCGCAGAAGGCGAACTGGAAGAAGAGGAACGCCGCCGGGCTGATGCCGAGCAGCTCGAGCAGCGGAATGTCCTTCGCTGCCTCGGCCGGGGTCGACGAGACGTCGAGGAACCAGCCCTTGGTGCCGGCGATCGCGCCGCTCCCGCCGAAGGCGAGCGCGAAGCCGACCGCCCAGTAGGCGATCGACGCGATCGAGTAGTTGGTGAGGATCTTCGCCACGCCGAGACCGGCGTTCTTGGCTCGCGAGAAGCCGATCTCGAGCAAAGCGAAGCCCGCCTGCATGAACATCACCAGCACCGCCGCGAACAGCACCCAGAAGGTGTTGAGCGCGGAGACGCTGTCGTCGAGAGTGGGGCCTTCGGCTGCGTGGGCGGCGGCGGGTACGGCGAGCACCGCCACTAGCGCGGCCGGTAAGGCACGCACGATACGCGTCGTCATGTCGAGTCGCCCTCCTTCGCCAGGACGCGACGGCCCCAGCCGCCGCTTCGCTTGTTTGCGCGACACGCCGGCGAAGCTACGGCCGCGGCAGCGCGGCTCGGTTGTCCCCGCGTATGAACTTCCAGTGGCCCGGTTGGCCAGTTGGCAAGGGGGCGGGTGGACGCTTGGGCCGGGTGCCGCGAGCCGCGGCCGCGGCCGTCGCTAGCGCACCGAAAGCGGGCGCACGCTCGGGTCGCCCGCCGCTACGACGCGGTCGCGCCCGGCTGTCTTGGCGGCATAGAGCGCCCGGTCGGCGGCGATCAAGAGCGACTCGGCGTCGGTGGCGTCACGGTCGAAGGTGGCGACGCCGGCGCTGGTGGTGACCGAGATGCCGTCGGCGATCTCGCGCTCGCGAAGCAGCTCGCCGATGCGCTCGGCGAAGCGGCGTGCCGATGCCGCGCCCGCACCTTGCAAAACGGCGATGAACTCCTCGCCACCCATGCGCGCGACAAGGTCGCCCTGGCGCGACTCGGCGCGCAGCAGGCGCGCGAAGGCGCGCAGCGCCTCGTCGCCGGCGTCGTGGCCGTAGCGATCGTTGAGCCGCTTGAAGTGGTCGAGGTCGAAGATCACGAGGCTGAGCGGCAGGCGGCTCCGCCGCGCACGCTCGATGCGATCGGGGAGCTCTTCCTGAAGCCGGCGCCGGTTGGGGAGGCCGGTGAGCGGGTCGGTGCGGGCGGCGCGGTCGAGCTCCTCGACGAGCGCCTCCGCGCGCTCGGTTATGCGGCGCGTGAACACGGCGACGAGCGTCACCACCGACACCGTCGTCCAGAAGTTGACGCCGGGGATCTGCACCGAGTCGTTGAAGGTCATCGCGATGGCGAAGGTGACCGACACGGGCAGGCAGACGGCAACAACGTCGGCGCGGCTGCCGAAGTAGGCGCT
>BEIR01000036.1 GCA_002898855.1 bacterium HR41 | reverse complement strand
CTCTTGAAAAGCAGCGGGCCCGGCCGTGCGGCCGGGCCCGCGAAGAGCGCTAGGCGTGGGCGCGCGGACTAGAAGTCCATCCCGCCGCCGCAGGGCATGCCGGCCCCGGACTGCTCCTTCTCCGGGATCTCGGCGACGATCGCCTCGGTGGTGAGGATGTTCTTGGCGATCGACGCGGCGTTCTGCAGCGCCGAGCGCGTGACCATCGCCGGGTCGATCACGCCCGCCTGGACGAGGTCGACGAGCTCACCGGTCTCGGCGTTGAGACCGTAGTTGACGCCCTTCGACTCCGCCTCGCGGACGTCGTTGACCACCACCGAGCCCTCGAGCCCGGCGTTCTCGGCGATCTGGCGCAGCGGCTCCTCGAGCGCCCGATAGACGATCTGCGCACCGGTGCGCTCGTCGCCCTCGAACTTGTCGAGGTCGATCGCCTTCTGCGACCGCAGCAACGCGACACCACCGCCGGGCACGATGCCCTCCTCGAGCGCCGCGCGGGTCGCCTGCAGCGCGTCCTCGACGCGGTGCTTCTTCTCCTTCATCTCGGTCTCGGTGGCAGCGCCAACCTTCACCACGGCGACACCGCCGGCGAGCTTCGCCAGGCGCTCCTGGAGCTTCTCGCGGTCGAAGTCGGAGTCGGTGTTCTCGATCTCCGTCTTGATCTGGTTGATCCGACCCTTGATCTGCTCCGGATCGCCAGCGCCGTCGACGATCGTCGTCGTGTCCTTGGTGACCACCACGCGACGGGCCCGGCCAAGCTGCGAGAGCTGGGTGTTCTCGAGCTTGAGGCCCATCTCCTCGGTGATCACCTCACCGCCGGTGAGGATCGCGATGTCCTCGAGCATGCGCTTGCGGCGATCACCGAAGCCCGGCGCCTTCACCGCGCACGCCTGGAAGGTGCCGCGGAGCTTGTTGACGACGAGCGTCGCCAGCGACTCGCCCTCGACGTCCTCGGCGATCACCAGAAGCGGCTTGCCGGCCTGGATGACCTGCTCGAGTACCGGCAGCAGGTCGCGGACTGCGCCGATCTTCTGGTTAGCGATGAGGATGTAGGGCTCCTCCAGGACGCACTCCATGCGGTCCTGGTCGGTGACGAAGTAGGGCGAGATGTAGCCCTTGTCGAACTGCATGCCCTCGGTGAACTCGAGGTCCATGCCGAGGGTCTGGCCCTCCTCGACGTTGACGACGCCGTCCTTGCCGACCTTCTCGATCGCGTCGGCGATGACGTCGCCGATCTCGTCGTCGCCGGCCGAGATCGCCGCGACGCGGGCGATCTGCTCCTTGCCCTCGACCTCGGTCGCCATCTCCTTGATGCGCTCGACGACCTGGTCGACGGCGCGCTCGATGCCGCGCTTCAGCGCGATCGGGTTGGCGCCGGCGGCGACGTTCTTGAGACCGTCGCGGACCATCCGCTGCGCCAGCACGGTCGCCGTGGTGGTGCCGTCACCGGCGACGTCGTTCGTCGCCGTCGCGACCTCGCGCACGAGCTGGGCCCCCTGGTTGACGAACGGATCCTCGACCTCGATCTCGCGCGCGATCGTCACGCCGTCGTTGGTGATCGTCGGCGAACCGAACTTCTTGTCGAGGACGACGTAGCGACCCTTCGGCCCGAGCGTCACCTTGACGGCGTTGGCGACGGTGTCGACGCCTTGCTCGAGGGCCTGCCGGGCCTCGTGGTCGAACTTCAGCTCCTTGTGTGCCATCGGAAACCCCTCCTTTGGAAGTCGTTAGCCCTCGACCTTGGCGAGCACGTCCGACTCCCGCAGCACGAGGAGCTCCTCGCCGTCGACCTTGATCTCGGTGCCGCCGTACTTGGAGTAGAGGATCTCGTCGCCCTCCGCGATGTCGAGCGGGATGCGACGCTCACCGTCCTCGTCCCAGCGGCCCTCGCCGACGGCAAGAACCTTGCCGCGCTGCGGCTTCTCCTTGGCGGTGTCCGGGAGGACGATGCCACTCGGGGTCTTCTCCTCCTCCTCGATCGGCCGCACGATCAGCCGATCACCTAGAGGCTTCAACTTCATGGGCAGAACCTCCGTTCCGCTGTCGAAGACTGCCTGCACTACTGGCACTCGCTAGGAATGAGTGCCACGCTCGGCACTCTAACACGGAGAGTGCCAAGCGTCAGCAAAAATTGGGGCCCCGGTAACAGCTCCTTCACCGGGGTGGAGAAGCGGCGGACTGCGTGCACGTGCACGCGGGCGCCGCTCGTGCGCCGCGCTAGTTCTGCGTCGGGGCCGACGGGCGCATCCGCTCCGTCAGCTCGGAGGGACGGTCGACGATCTGCGAGAAACGCACGACTGTGACGATGTCGTTGTGCGAGATCTTGCGCCCGTAGATCTGCTCGAGGAAGTGAACCGTCTCCTCGAGGCGACGGAACTCGGGGTTGTCGTGCTCGATGTCGCGCGGCGAAAGGTCACGAACGCGCTTGACCTCGACCGAGTCGATCACGGCCTCGAAGATGCGCTCGCGCGGCGAGTGCTGGTAGCCGACCGTCACCATCACGACCGTCCCCTTGCGGTACTTCTGGCTTTTGTCGCCAAGCCGGATCGTCGCCGTCTTGCGCCCCCGCCGCAACTGGTCGATGAAGACCGGCGAGTAGAAATTGAGCACGTACACGCGCGGCAGCCTACCGCCCGCACGGCTCCTGCGGCCACTGCCGTGCCACCAACTCGCGGGCGCGCGCGGCGATCTTGCGCTCGCCGGGATAGGACAAACGCTCGGGCGCCTCGTCGAGCGGTAGCCACTGCGCACCGAGGACCTCGCTGCGGTCGTAGTCGCGCAGCGCGCCCGACCGGTAGCGACAGAGGAAAAACACGACCCGTTTCGACACCTTGCGCCCGCCGCGCGTATACCAGTAGCGCGTGTCGCCGATCTCCTCGAGCGGCTCGACGGTGAGCCCCGTCTCTTCGCGCACCTCGCGCACCGCCGCCTCGAGCGGCGTCTCGCCCGGCTCGACGTGGCCCTTGGGGAGCGCCAGGACCCCGGCGCGCGGTTCGACGGCACAGATGAAAGGCCGACCGCGGAAGTGGCGGACGACGACGCCGCCGGCCGAGAACTCGTCGCTGTCGCTGTGGGTGCGGGTCATCGTCGCTCGCTTCCGTCGGCCACGGGCTGTGCCGGGATGCCCCGACGATCAGGATCCTTACTACGGCATTTACGCGATGTAGGCACGCAGCCGCTCAGGTGTGTGGACGATCACGCGTCCTCGCCGCAGCGTTACGACGCCGTCACGGGCGAGCGACTGCAGGAAGCGACTGGCGCTCTCGCGTGTCGTGCCGGCCAGTCCGGCGATTTCGGCTTGCGTGGCGAGCACCTCGACGTCGCGGTCGGGAGCGCCCTCTCGCTGCCGTGCGGTCACTTGCGCGAGCAGCGTCGCCGCAACGCGACCGGGAACGGTCTGGAAAGACTGCTGCACAAGGCGATCGGTGGTGGCGCTGACGCGCTCCGCCATCGCCGCGAGCATGCGCATCGCGATCGACGTATCGGCACGGATCAGCCGCTCGACGTCACTGGCGAGCAAGGCGAGCGCCGTCGTCGGCTCGAGCGTCTCGGCGGTTGCGGAGCGCCGCTCGCCGCGGAACAGCGCGAGTTCGCCGAAAACCTGGCCGCGCCGCAGCTCGGCGATCGCCAGCGCGCGCCCGTGACGGTGGCGGGTGAGCAGCACCGCACCCGAACGCACGACGTAGCAGGTGTCGCCGCTGTCGCCCTCGCGAAAAATCACCTCGCCGCGATCCCAGCTGCGCGGGACGGCCACCGCTGCGAGCTCGCGCAGCTGTCCCTCGTCGAGCGCCGCGAAGTAGAAGGTGCCGCGTAGGAGCTCCGCTGCCTCCTCGGGCGTGACTGTGAGCGATTTCCGCGTCGGCTCCACCAGGTGGCTCCTCCCCCAGCTCGAAGCCCGACCCTAGCGACCGGGCGAGCGGTCGCCGCGCGCTAGGCGGCGCGCTCGGCGGCGGGGGCGAGCGTCGCGAAAAGAGCGGGGTCGTTGGTGATCACGCCGTCCACCCCGAGCTCGGCGAAGCGGGCGATCTCGGCGGAGCTGTCGACAGTCCACACGTAGAGCTCGCCGCCCGCCGCGCGCACGCTCTCGACCAAGCGCCGGCCGACAAGCAGGCGGTGCACCATCAGGGCGTGACAGAGACCCGCGGCGAGCGCACGCGCTGCCCGCGCCGGCAGGCGGCGGCGCCACCACTGGACGACGGCGTAGGCGGGTACTGCCAGCACTGTCTTCGTGTAGTCGCGCCGCACGCGGGGTACCGAGAGGCCGCGCCGCGCACCCGGATCCGCTGCGGCGAGCGCGCGCAACGACTCCGGCCAGGTGCTCGAGAAGAGCGTCCGCTCTAGCAACCCCCGCTCGCGGACAGCCGCCAAGACCTCGCGCTCGTAGCCAGGCAACTTGAGGTCGACATCGAGCTCGATACCTGCGTAGCGAGCGTCGGCCAGGTGGTCGAGCGCCGCGTCGAGCGTCAGCGGCTCGCGCGCGGCCAGGTCGTGCGCGTCGTGGGCGAGGACGAGACGGCCACGTCGATCGCGAAGGACGTCGAACTCGATCATGTCGACGCCGAGCGCGAGCGCTGCCTCGAAACTCGCGATCGTGTTGCCGGGGGCTGCGTGCGCCGCTGCGCCCTTGTGCCCGACCCGTTTGAACGTCGTGTTCATCGTGTTCTCGACAACGAAGTCGGCTGCCCGCTGCGTTTCCTTCCGCGCGTACCTGCCGTCGCGGCACCTCCGGTCGGGAGCGCCGCGGAGTGGAGCGCACAGCCAGGTACGGGTTCAGCGCCGGCCGTCGGTGCGTCCGCGGGACGTCCGTCGCGGCGCTGGCAGCGCGGACACCAGTAGATCGTGCGTCCCTGCTCGCCACTTCGGCGCGCGGCAATCGCCGTTCCGCACACCCGGCACGGACGGCCGGCGCGGCTGTACACCTGCACCGGACGGGGCCGGGTGCTGCCCGTAGCGACAGCCGCGAGCATCAGCTCGCGCGCGGCCGACGAGGGTTCGCAGGTCATCGCGTGTCAGCGCGCCAATCGGTGTGAAGGGATCGATCCCGCTAGCGAAGCAAGCCTCGGCCCGCCAGATGTTGCCGATCCCTGAAAGCGCCCGCTGGTCGAGCAACGCGTCAGCGATCGCGAGCCGACGGTCGAGTGCCGCCAGCCTGGCGACCGCGGTCTCCAGGTCGAAATCGGCGGCGAGGATGTCGGGACCGAGCCCGACCCGCGCCAGCGCGAGCGCGGCACCGGCGCGGGAGCGCAGCTCGAGCACCGGACCGCCGTACTGACGCACTGCGTGCTTGTCGGTGAGCAGTTCGAGCCACAACCGGCTGGTCGTCTCTCGCCGCCGGCGTGTGCTCGGCCCCGTCCGCGCGCCAGCGTCAGCCGCGCTGCGCTCCGTCACCACCCAGCTCCCGCTCATCCGCAGATGCGAGTGCAGCACAAGACCGCCTTCGAACTCGACGAGCAGGTGCTTACCGTGGCTGTGCACACCGGTGCAGCAACGGCCGACGAGCGTGCGCACCAAGCGCAGCGAGGGGTCGCGCGCCCGCGGGGCGCGCGCGTCGACGACATCGCAACCTGCCAAGACGCGCGCGATACGGCTAGCCGCAAGGCGGATCGTGTCGCCCTCGGGCATGGACCGATGGTAGGGAGTCGACCGCCGCCCCCCGCCGCTTGTGGCCGCGCGCCTCGGCGTCCCAGGCCGGTGCGAGCGCGAAGCGCGTTAGGTTGTCGCGCGTGGCAGAGGCCGGAACCGTGATCGCTGTGCGTGGCCTAGAACGCGCGTACGGCTCCGTGCAAGCGCTGCGCGGCGTCGATCTCGAGGTCCGGCGCGGCGAGGTGTTCGCCTTCCTCGGCCCCAACGGCGCGGGCAAGACGACGACTGTCGAGATCCTCGAGGGCTACCGTGCTCGCGACGGCGGCGAGGTCGCCGTGCTCGGCGAGGACCCGCAGCGCGCCGGTCGCGCCTGGCGGGCGCGGATCGGGATCGTCTCGCAAGAGACGTCGCTCGACCCGTTCTTGACGGCGCTCGAGACCGTGGCGATGTTCGGTCGCTACTACCCCGATCCTGCCGATGCCGAGGAGCTGCTCGAGTGGTGCGGCATCGCCGAGCTCGCCGAACGCCGTGTCGGGTCGCTGTCGGGCGGCGAGCGTCGACGGCTCGATTTCGCCGTCGCTCTCGTCGGCCGACCGGAGCTTCTGTTTCTCGACGAACCGACCACCGGCTTCGACGCTGCCGCTCGCCGCGAGGCGTGGGAGCTTGTGCGCGGTCTGCGCGAGCTCGGGACCACAGTCTTCTTGACCACCCACTACCTCGACGAAGCCGAGCAGCTCGCCGACCGCGTAGCGGTGATCGTCGCCGGCCGTGTCGTCGCCGAGGGCACGCCCCGCGAGCTCGCCGCGATGAGCGAGCGCTACCGCATCTCCTTCCGGCTGCCGTCCACCGATGCGGGAGAGCGGCCGCCACTCGACGGGCGCTGGGACGGCGGCCGCTTCGAGCTCGCGGTCCGCGACCCACGGCCGGCGCTGAAGACTCTGATCGACTGGTCGCTGGAGCGAGGGATCGAGCTCGCCGACCTCGACGTCCGTCGCCCCTCGCTCGAGGAGATCTACCTCGAGCTTGTAGGTCAGGAGGAGCTCGTGGGTCAGCAGGGAGGCGAGTGAGGTGCGCGTGCCCGCGAGCAGCGCCGCCGACGAGCGTCAGCTGCCACCGCTGCTACCGCTCGTGGTGGCACAAGCGGGGTTCGCGCTGCGTTCTTTCCGCCGCAACCCGCCGGCTGTGTTCTTCTCGGTGCTGCTACCGCTCATCTTCCTGGTGCTGTTCAGCGCGATCTTCGGCGACGCTCGCATCGACTCGCGCGGGATCAACCTCGCCACCTATTACGTGCCGGCTATCGCCGCGCTGGCAATCGTCTCGACGACGTTCATGAACCTCGCGATCAGCGTCGTGGTGCGGCGCGAGCGCGGGTTCCTCAAGCGTTTGCGCGGCACGCCGTTGCCGCCGTTGGCGTTTGTGCTTGGCGAGGTCTTGGCAGCGTGCGCCCTCGCCGTAGCGATCGTCGCCACCGTGATCGTGTTCGGCGCAGTCTTCTACGGCGTCGCCGTGCCCGGGCTGCCGCTCGTCACCGTCGCGATCGGCGTCGTTTTCGGTGCTGCCGCGTTCAGCGCGATGGGCTTGGCCCTGTCGACGGCGATCCCCAACGAGAACTCGGCTCCGGCGATCGCCAACGCCGTAGCGCTGCCGCTGTATTTCGTGTCGGGCCTTTTCTTCGACACCACGCAGGCGCCAGGCTGGCTGCGTACGATCGGCGAGGTTCTCCCTCTCGAGCACCTCTTCGAGGTGCTGCTCGGACCGTTCGAACCGGGCGCGCACGGCGTGCAGTTGCCGCTCGGCCACCTGGTGGTAGTGACCGCGTGGGGTGCCGTGGCGGTCGCAGTGGCGGCGCGGCGCTTCCGCTGGGTGCCGGCGCGCTGAGCGGTGTCGTCGGGCGGTCTGGACCGTCAGGTTCCGGCGCCCGCCACGAGCCGCCTTGGTCCCCGGCGGAAGCCGAGCTCGACAAGCACCGCCTCGAGCGGCGAGCCTGCCAGCGGCTCGCCGTCGACACGTTCGAGGGAGAGACGGCCGCAGCGCCCTTCGCTTGCCGCTTGTGCCAGCGCCTGCAGGGAGCGCACGAGCCACGGCGCAGGGGCGCCGTCGTCGTCGAAGGGCGGGCCGCCGAGCGTCAGAAGGGCACGGCCGCCACGCTCCACGTAGACCGTGGGCTGTCCGTGGTCGAGCACCACGAGCGCACCGCTCGCGCGCTGCGGTCGGCGACCGTCTTCGCGCTGCGGCCAGGGAAGCACCAGCCCGTAGGGCTGGGCGGGATCGGTGGCGGCGATCACGAGCGGCGCCTCTTCGGGGTCGTCGCGCTGGGAGCGCAAACGCTCGACTGCGCTCGGCAGCGCGAACTGCACGCCGCCGAGACCTTCGACGAAGTAGCCGCGCTGGGCTACGCCGAGCACTTCGAGTTTCTGTAGCTCGCCGTAGAGGGCGGCGAAACCGCCGGGCACGCTCTCGCTACGTGCCGTTTCGCGCGTTACGACGCCGTAGCGCTCGAGCAACAGCTCGGCGAACGCACGCCTCCGCGGTCCGAACGGTGGCGGGTCGCGGAAGAGCGGCGCTGTCAGCGACCAGCGGCCGACGAGGTGGGGGGCAGGACCCCGCCGCCGCCGAGCGAAGCGCGTGCCGCGGCGCAGCTGGGCGCGCCGGTCGCTGCCGGCACGACGGCCGGCGCGCAGGGGCGCGAACGAGTCGTTCGTGACCTCGCCCGCCCAGACGAGTTCCCAAAGCGCGGCTTCGAGCTCCTCGGCCGCGAAGCCCGACAGTTCCTCCCCGATCTCGAACCAGAACCGCGCTCCCTGCGCGAGCACTGCGCGCAGGGCGTCGTGCACCGGTCCCTCGGGCCGCGGTCCCGCACCGGGGGGCGGTCCGAGCAGGCGCGCGTCCTCGCGAAAGAGGAACGCCACCCTGCCGCTGCGACCGAGCCGCCCGGCGCCGACCCACACCACCTCGCCGCTCGCCAGCAGCTCGTCGAGCCATGTCGGCGAGTACGAGCCCAGGCGGCGCGGAAAGACGTCGCGCTCCCAACTTTCGACAGCCAGCGGTAGCGCCTGCAGAGCGATCAGCTGGTCGCGCAAAGCGCCGACACCGCCGCCCGCGGAGGCGCCGCTCGCGCCCTGCCAGCTCGCGAGGAACCGTGCGTAAGTCGCCTGCTCGACCGGCTCG
>BEIR01000035.1 GCA_002898855.1 bacterium HR41 | reverse complement strand
CTCCTCAGTGGCTACTGCACGTCTCCACGGCGCGCACGCTGCTCGCGTTGCTGCGCGAGCGCCTGCTGCGCCTCGAGGATGTCGATGCGGTGGCGGCGCAGCCATGCCTCGAACTCGGCCGGCTCGACCGCACGGACTACAGCACGCATGTCGGCGTGGTTGGGACCGCAAAGCTCGGCGCACTGCCCGACGTACCGGCCCGGTTTCGAGATCCGGAACCAAGTCTTGTTCACGTAGCCCGGGGTAGCGTCGACCTTGCCGCCGAGTTTGGGGATCCACCAGGAGTGGATTACGTCGGAAGCTGTGACCTCGAGCACGACCGTCGTTTTGGTCGGCACGACAAGTTCGTAGTAGCTGTAGTTGGGACCTGGCAGGTCGGGATACTCGTAGCGCCAGAGGTACTGCTGGCCGTTGACCCGGACGCGCAAAGTCGGGCCGCCTGAGCGCGGCGGGCTGGGCTGGTCGATGGTGGCGAACTGGGCACCCTGGAACCCGCCGGGCAGAGAGGCCGGTGGATTACCGATGTCATCGAGATAGACGAAAGTAATGACGCCGAGCACGACGAGGATCAGCGCGGCCCCCACCGTCCAAGAGATCTCGAGCGGCGTGTTGCCCCGGATCTGCGCCGGCTGCGGGCCGCCCTTGCGGCGCCGATAGCGGATCAGCGACCAGATCAAAACTCCCTCGACGAGGAGGAAGATCGGGATCGCGATGATCAGGACGATGACGTAGAGCGTGTGAATGTCGTCGGCGTTCGGCGAGCCGCCCTTTTCGGGGGTGATGACGCCGGCAAAGGCGCTGGGAGCCGCGAGCAACAGCCCGGCTAGAGCGCTGCACGCTGCAGCCCAGATCGCTCGTCTACGGGTCTTCGCTTGCAAGGCCGGCGGATCATAACTCGCTGGCCGGCGTCGAGGCGAGCTCGTGACGGTTGGCGCTAGGCGCCCTTGAAAGCCGGCTCGCGCTTCTCGATGAATGCGCGTACTCCTTCGAGGAAGTCCTCGCTGCGCGCCAGGTCGTGGTGGAGGTCGGCCTCGAGGCGCAGTTGCCGATCGAGGTTGGCGAAAAGGCTCTCGTTGAGCGCGCGCTTGACCGCCGCATAGGCGCGCGTCGGTCCGCGCGCAAGGCGCTCGGCAAGATCGCGAGCGCGGTCGGCCAGCTCGCCGTCGGGGTAGACGAAGTTCACGAGACCCCATTCGAGCGCCTGACGTGCCGGGACGCGCTCGGCAAGCAGGGCCATCTGGAAGGCGCGCGCTTTACCCACAGCGGCCGGAACGAGCAGCGTCGACCCGCCGTCGGGGGCGAGGCCGATCTCGACGAAGGCGAGCGAGATGAACGCCGACTCGGCCATCGTCACGAGGTCGCACGCGAGAGCGAGGGAGGCGCCGATACCCACCGCTGGACCGTTGACAGCCGCCACGACAGGCTTGTCGAGCCGGCGTACCGCCGCGATCAGCGGGTGGTAGCGCTCGTCGAGTTCGCGGCGAATGTCGGGCATGCCGTCGTCGGCGGCCTCGAACCCGGCCTTGAGGTCGGCGCCCGACGAGAAGGCACGGCCGGCGCCGGTGATCAGCACAGAGCGCACCGACGTCGACGAGCCGGCGCGGCGCAAACACTCGCGCAGCTCGTCAGCAAGCTCTTCGGTCCATGCGTTGAGGCGCTCGGGGCGGTTGAGAGTGATCGTCGCGACCCCGTTCTCCTCCGACCAAAGCACCGCGCGCTCGCTCACAGCCTCCTCCTTTTCTTTCGTCCAGCGCTGTCTCGGCAGGCGAAGTTGCGGCCGAGCCTACCCTTCCGCCATGCTCCTCGAACCGGTCGAGTGGCTAGGCCACGCCGGATTTCGGCTGCGTCTCGGCCGGGCCTTCATCTACATCGATCCCTACCGGGTTGCGCGACCGGCGCCCCAGGCGGATCTGATCCTCGTCACGCACGGCCACTACGACCACTTCTCGCCGCGCGATATCGAGGAGCTCGCCAAGGCCGACACCTGGTTGATCGGGCCTGCGGCGGTAGTGGAGCGGGGGCGGGGCCGCGTCTGCTCGCTTGCTCCCGGGGAAGCGCTCCTCGACGAACCGGTGCGCGGCCTCGAGGTCCGGGCGATCGCCGCTTACAACACCTCGAAGCGCGATCCCGCTGGCCGGCTCTACCACCCGCGCGAAGCGGGATGGCTCGGTTTCGAGCTGCGCTGGCGCGGCTGGCGCCTGTACCACGCGGGCGATACCGACGTGATCCCCGAGATGGATGCGGTGACGGGCTGCGACGTGGCGCTCCTGCCGGTGAGCGGCAGGTATGTGATGACAGCGGAGGAGGCGGCGGAGGCGGCGCGCCGAATCCAACCGCGCGTCGCCGTGCCCATGCACTGGGGTGGCGAGGTCGGCACGCGCGACGACGCCGAGCGGTTCCGCAAGTGCGCGCCGGTGGCCGTAGAACTGCTCGAGCCGGTCGGGAGTGCGAGCGCCTGAGCACGGAGGTCGCGCACGGAGGCAGCGACCCGGTGGGCGCGCGGGGGGACTGGCAGCGCGGCCGACCCCGAGCGCGGCGAGCGGCGCGGCAGCGCGAGCGGCTGCCGAGCGAGCCGACCGCGAGGCGATGCCGGCGGGCTACACTGCCGCACGCCTTGCGGGGAAGAGACTGGTTGCGTGCTGCCGGCTGCGCCGCGCTCGCGGTCGGCGTGATCGCGCCGGCGGCGCGTAAACGCTTGCGTCTACCCCCGCTCGCGACTTCGCTGCTCGCCTGGCAGCTCCCTCTCACCACAGCCCGTCTGCTGCCGCCGGGTCGGTTGCGCGCCGCCGCGACCTACGCGGCGCAAATGTGGGCCTACTACGTGCACTACGACATGCCCGACGACCGGCCCGGAGCTCTCGAGCGCCGCGTGCGCGTCGACTATCCGATCGCCATCGATCGTCTGTTCGGGGCGGGTGAAGTGCCGACCGTCCGACTGCAGCGCGCGTTGGCGCGCGGCGAGCGGCTGCGGGCCCACGACTACCTGTTGACGTTCGCCCATTGGGCGTGGTTCGTGGTGCCGCACGGGACGGTCGCGTACACGCTGTGGCGTCATCCCGAGCGCTTCCGGCGCACCGCCGTCGGGGTCGCGGCGTGTTTCGACCTCGGGCTCGTGGGCTACTGGGCGCTGCCCACCGCGCCGCCGTGGTGGGCTTCACGGATCGGCAAGCTGCCGCCCGTCCGGCGCACGATGGCCGCTGTCGGCGAGCGCCTGTGGGGGAGGCTGTGGCAACCGCTTTACCATTCGGTCGAAGGCAACCCCTACGCCGCGATGCCCTCATTGCACTTCGGAACGTCGGTCGTGGCAGCGCGGGCACTGGCCGAGATCGGACCGGGCCACGGCGCTATCGGTTGGGGCTACGCGGGCGTTCTCGGCTTCGCACTCGTCTATCTCGGCGAGCACTACGTCGTCGATCTCGTCGCTGGGGCCTTGTGCGCCGAGGTGGCGTGGCGCCTGGCGCGCAAAGTCGTTCCCGACGAAGACCGGTCCGTGAGCGGCGACCTGCGGTCCAACGGGCGCGTGCCAGCGACCGCGGTCGGGAAGCTGATCTCTTCCTCGCCGCCGGCGAGCGCTGCACGATGATCGCCGGCGGCAGCGGCGAGGTGCCGGACGACGTCCAGCGCACCGACGCCCGCGTTCCCGGCAGCGGCGAGGAGCTCGACGTCGGGCGCCTGCAATCGCTGTTCGGCGACTGGCAGCGGATCGCGACGGGATTTTTCGCCTTGCTCGGCGCTCTGGCGGCCGTGTACGTGCTGCTGCCGCGAATCGTCGGTCTCGACGACGCGCTCGACCGGATCGACGATGCGACTTGGCCGTGGCTCGTCGCCGCCCTAGCCTTCAACGTCGGCGCGTTCGCTGCCTACGTGATGCTCTTTCGCGGGGTTCTCGTCGGCGTCGAGGATCCCGACGGCCGCTTGCGTCGCCGGCTCGGAGTCCGCGCCTCGTACCAGATCACGATGGCGGGTCTGGCCGCTACCAGGCTTTTTTCCGCCGCTGGAGCGGGCGGGCTTGTTCTCACCTACTGGGCGCTGCGACGTGCCGGCGTCGGACGGCGAGTCGCTGCCGCGCGGATGGTCGCCTTTCTCGTCGTCACCTACAGCGTCTACGCCGCCGCTGTGATCGTGTGCGGGCTCGCTTTGCACTTCGGCCTCGTGGCCGGCGCAGCGCCGCTCGCCGGGACACTGATCCCCGCCCTGTTTGCGATCGGGGCGGTTGGCGTTTGCTTGCTCGTCGCGCTGATACCCGAGGACGTTGACCGGCGCTTGGCTGCGCTGGCGTCGCGGCCGCGTACCGCACGCATCGCCCGACGCTTGGCGAGCGTTCCGGCGACGGTCGCAGAGGGCGTGCGCGCCGCGATCGAGTTCGCGCGCGAGCCGCGGCGGGGCGCGCTCGCGTTGGGGGGTGCCGCCGGTTTCTGGGCCGCCAACATCGCCGTGCTGTGGGCCTGCTTTCGGGCGTACGGCGGAAGCGTCGAGCCGGCCGTGCTCGTGCAGGGCTTCTTCCTCGGCATGTTCGCCAACGTCGTGCCCTCGCCGGCGGCCGGCGCGGGGCCCGTCGACGCCGGGATGATCGCCGCCTTCGCGATGTTCGGCCTACCGGCGGCGATCGTCTTCCCGGCTGTGCTCGTGTATCGGCTGATCGCCTTCTGGTTGCCCGTTCCGCTGGGGCTCGTCGCCTACCTGCAGCTGCGCCGCACGGTCACGGTGTGGGAGCGCGAGGACGATGGCGAGTACCCTGCGGTGAGCGACAAGGTGACCACGGCGGAGGCACGATGAGCGAAGCGAAGGCGATCAAGGAGCTCGAGAACGTCGTGATCGTCGGCAGCGGGCCGGCTGGCTACACCGCCGCGATCTACACCGCCCGCGCCGACCTCGAGCCGCTGTGCGTCGAAGGTTTTCAGTGGGGCGGCTTGCTGCAGCTCACGACCGATGTCGAGAACTATCCCGGCTACCCCGACGGCGTGCAAGGGCCGCAGATGATGAGCGATTTTCGCCGCCAAGCCGAGCGTTTCGGCACCCGCTTCATCAGCGAGGATGCGACGGCGATCGAGCTCTCGCGCGACCCCTCTGTTCCGCACGTCGTGCGCGTCGGCGAGCGCGAGATCCGCGCCCGCGCGGTGATAGTCGCCACCGGCGCCGAGCCGCGCAAACTCGGTGTTCCCGGCGAAGAGGAGTTCGCTGCCCGCGGAGTCAGCTACTGCGCGACTTGCGACGCGGCGTTCTTCCGCGGTCAGGAGACGATCGTCGTCGGCGGCGGCGACACGGCGATGGAGGACGCGACCTTTCTCGCCAAGTTCGCGAGCAAAGTGACGATCGTCCATCGCCGCAACGAGTTCCGCGCGTCGGCGATCATGGTCGACCGCGCCCGCTCGGTCGAGAACATCGAGTCCCTGACGCCCTACGTTGTCGAGCGCTTCGAGGGCGACGCCAAGCTCGAACGCGCCGTTCTGCGCAACACCGCCGACGGCTCGGAGCGGGTGCTGGCGGTAGATGGCGCCTTCGTCGCGATCGGCCACCGCCCGCGGTCGGAACTCGTCGCCGACCAGCTCGCTGTCGACGACCACGGCTACGTCCTCGTCGAGGGGCGTTCGACGCGCACCGGACTCCCCGGCGTGTTCGCGTGCGGCGATCTCATCGACCCGGTCTACCGTCAGGCCGTGACCGCGGCCGGCAGCGGCTGCATGGCCGCGCTCGACTGCGAGGCGTACCTGCGCGAGCACGCCCCCGAGCTGGCGGCGGCCAAGGCCGCGACCTCCTAGGCCGGCGGCGGTTTACTGCGCGACGAGCTTGCCGGTGGGATTTCCGAGCATGGCGAGCGGCTGGCGCAACTGGTCGGGAAGCGTTAGCGCGCAGCCGGCTGGCGTCGTGCGTGCGCGTGACGAGCGGGCGGTCGCCGCTGTCGTCAGCCAGGCGCGCCGGGTCAAGGCGCTCGGCTCCGGACACTCGTTCACCGCGATCGCCGCGACCGATGGTGTGGCGCTCTATGTCGGTGCGCTCCGACAAGTCACCGTGGCAGCGGACGAGGGTCTCGTCACCTGCGGAGCCGGTCTTAGGATCGGCGAGCTCGCACGAACGCTCGCCGCCCACGGGCTGGCGCTCGAGAACCAGGGCGACATCGACCGTCAGACCGTCGCTGGCGCGATAGCTACCGCCACGCACGGCACCGGCGCCCGCTTCCGCAGCCTTTCGGCACAGGTCGAGCGGCTGCGCCTCGTCGACGGCCGCGGGCAAGTGCGCGAGCTCGCTGGCGGCGACGAGCTCGCCGCCGGTCGGGTCGCGCTCGGCGCGCTCGGTGTGGTCACGGCCGTGACGCTGCGCTGCGTGCCGCTCTTCGGCATCCGCCGCGTCGACGAGCCGTGGGAGCGCGACCGCGCGATCGCGCGTTTCCCGGCGCTCGCCGCCGAGAGCGATCACTGCGAGCTCTTCGTGCTCCCCTACGGCAGGCGCTGCTTGGTGCTGCGATCCGAGCGCACGCCGCCGCCGGCGAGGCGCTTCGCGAGCCGTGTGCGCAAGCGTGCGTCCGATCTTTTGCTCGCCAACGGCGTGTTCGCCCTGCACTGCCAGCTCGCGCGCCGCGCGCCGCGCGCAGTGCCGCGCCTCAACCGCCTGCTTGAGCTCGGTTTCGGCTCTGCCCGCCACCACGACCTCGCCTACCGCGTCTACGCCCACCCGCGGCTCGTGCGTTTCAACGAGATGGAGTACGCGCTGCCGCTAGCTAGTGTCGGTGAAGCGGTCGAACGGGTGCTCGCGACGATCGAGCGGCGGCGTCTTGCGGTGTGCTTCCCGCTCGAGGTGCGGGTGGGAGCGGCCGAAGACGCGCTGCTGGCACCGGCGCACGGTCGCGAAACGGCGTACGTCGCGGTCCACCAATACGCGCCGATGCCGTACCTCGAGCTGTTCGCCGAGATCGAGCGCGAGATTTTCCTGCCCCTCGGTGGCCGGCCGCACTGGGGGAAGTGGCACTCGCTCGACGCCGCCGAGCTCGCGCCGCGCTACCCCGGATGGGAACAGTTCCGGGCGGTCAGGGCGCGCCTCGATCCGACCGGCAAGTTCCGCAACGGCTACCTCGACCGCGTGCTCGGCCCGCCCGCTGGCGGCGGGGACGCTGCAGCCGGGGCGAGCTGACGCGGCGACCGTTACAGAAAGCAGCGGCCCTCGCCGCGGTACGTTGGCACCTCGTCGACCACGCGCTCGCCGTCGAGGAGCAGCAGCGAGGCGAAGCGCTCGCACAGCTCGCCCGCCTTGGCGTGTCGCAGGTACACGTGATCGCCGACCCGCAGCGAGCGCGCCGCGCGACCGCGCACCGGAGTTTGTACCTCGCCAGCGCCCTCGAGAGGATCGAACCGCAGGCCGCTCGGTGCGTAAACCACCGGGAGACGGTCGCGCCCGGCGGGACCGGAGGCTATGTAGCCGCCGCCGAGCAGCGTCGCGGTCGCGCGGTCCGGTTTGCGCACCACCGGCAGCGCGAAAAAGGCCGCCGGTCGCAGCGCGAGGTCGCGGTAACCGTCGAAGAGAGCCGGTGCGTAGAAGCCCGAGCCGGCGGCCACCTCGGTCACCACGGCTTCGCTCGCGCTGCTGGCGAGGCTGCCGGTGCCGCCGCCGTTGACGATCGCGACGTCCGCGACCTCGCGGATCGCGGCCACGCACTCGGCGCGCAGCTCGCGCACGTAGGCGCGCGAGCGGCGTTTGATCCAGGCGACGAGCGGGGCGGCTAGACGCTTACCGGCGGGAACGTCGGGCACCCCGGCGATCTGCGCTTCGTAACCCATGACCGCAGCGAGCTCGAGCTGTGGGCGGCGCACCACCTCTTCGGCAAGAGCGCGTGCGGCGGCCGCGCTGCGGATCGGCGAACGGCGCGCACCTATCCGCACCGCCCCGCCCAGTAGCGGCAGCGACAGGTCGATCTCGATGCAGACGCGGATCGGTCGCCCGCCGCGCGCAGCCTCGGCGAGCAGGTCGAGCTGTGCGGGCGAGTCGCAGACGACGATCGGGGGCCGCTCGTGCTGGCAGCGAGCGAGTGCGTGGAGTGCCGAGCGGTTGGCGGTCGGGTAGGCGCAGATGATGTCGTCGAAGCCGTGGTCGGCGAGCCAAAGGGCCTCCGGCAGCGTGAACGCGAGCAGGCCGCGGAAGCGCTCGTCGAGCTCGAGGAGGCGCGCCAAAAGCGGCCGGGAGCGCACCGATTTCGTCGCGATCCGGATCGGTTTGCTCCCCGCCAGGGCGAGCATGCGCCGGGCGTTCGATCGCAGCGCGTCGAGGTCGACGAAAGCGAACGGCGCGTCGACCGTGGCGAAGGCGCGGTCGAAGCGGGCCAGGTCGCGGTCGGCGGCGGCGCTGGGCCGCAACGGGTCACTCCTCGGCGGTGGGCCGCACCGCAGCTGTCGCCGCCTGCTCGATGCTGCTGGCACCCAGTGCGTCGCCAGTGTCGGCGTGCTTGGGCGGGATCGCGCTCATCGCGTGTTCGGCGAGCGCGGTGATCGTCAGGCTTGGGTTGACGCCGGGGTTGGCGGGCACCGTCGAGCCGTCGCAGACGAGCAGGTTGCGGTAGCCGAAGGCGCGCAGGTTGGCGTCGACGACGCCGTGCTCGGGGTCGCGGCCGATCACCGCCCCGCCGAGGATGTGTGCGGTCGTCGGCACGCCGAAGAGAGCCTCCATCGTAGAGCTCTGGGCGATGCCGCCGGTGCGCTTCTCGAACCAGCGTGCTGCCTTGTTCGCGATCGGGATAAAAGAGGGAATCGGCCGCCGCGGATCTTGCTCGGTCTCGAGCGTCACGCC
>BEIR01000034.1 GCA_002898855.1 bacterium HR41 | reverse complement strand
CGCGGAACACATCGATTTGGAGGTCGTTCGGATCGATCTCGACCTCCACCTCCTCGGCTTCGGGCAGGACGGCGACGGTGGCGGTCGAGGTGTGGATCCGCCCCTGCGACTCGGTAACCGGCACACGCTGGACGCGATGGGTACCGGCCTCGTGCTTGAACACGCCGTAGGCGCCCTCGCCCTTGATCGCGAAGGTGTAGTGCCCGTCGCCGGCTTCGAGCGGCTCGACGCGGAAACCGCGCCGCTCGGCGTAGCGAGCGAGCATGCGGAAGAGGTCGCCGGCGAAAAGGCCAGCTTCTTCGCCGCCGGCTCCCGGTCTGATCTCGACGATCGCGTCCTTGCTGTCGTCCGGATCCGGCTCCACCGCCGCCAGGCGGATCTGCTCGGCGAGTTCGGCCATCTCCGCCTCGGCCTGCTCGGCCAGCGCGCGCAGCTCGGGATCGTCGCCCTCGCCGAGCATCTCGCGCGCCCCCTCGAGGTCGGAGCGCGCACGCAACCACGCCTGCGCGAGCCGGTGCGCTTCCTCGAGCGCCCGCCACGAGCGCGCCACCTCGGCGTAGCGGCGGCTGTCGCCGAGCACCTCGGGGTCGGCGAGCTGTCCTTCGAGCTCGGCGTAGCGGCGCTCGATCTGTTCGACGAGCTGCTCGATCATCGGCGCTCAGCTTAGGCGCCGCGGCGCTCCGCGCCGCGTGCCGGTCACCGCTCCTTTCAGCTGCCGGATCCGCGGCGGCTACGCAGCGACCTCGATACCGACGGCGCCCGCGCGCATCCGCGCCGCGGCGCGGCGCGGGTTCTCGCGCGCTAGCACGGCGCCGAGCGCTGCGATCGCCACCTCGAGCTGGCGCTCGTCGGGTTCCCGGGTCGTAAGGCGCTGCAGCTGCAGGCCGGGCCACATCAGAACGCGGGCGAGCGGCCGGTGGCGGTTTCGCCCCATCCAGCGGATCGCCTCGAACGCCAGTCCCGCCACCAGCGGAATACCGACGATCCGCGAAGCGAGCAACCAGTGCCAGTCGAGATTGCCAAGCGGAGCGAACACCACGATCGCCACGATCACGACCAGCAACAGGAAGCTCGTGCCGCAGCGCGGGTGGAGTCGCGAGAAGCGGCGCGCTGTCGCCGGCTCGAGAGGACAGCCGGCTTCGTAGCAGGCGATCACCTTGTGCTCGGCACCGTGGTAGGCGAAGACGCGCTGCAGGTCCGGCAGGAGCGATATCGCCCACAGGTAGGCGATGAGGATCGCAACGCGCACGAGCTTTTCGACCACGACGAACGCAAGGCCGCTGCCGAGCCCGCCGCCGAGCGCCTTCGTCAGCGTCGCCGGCAGAAGAAAGAAGAGGCCGACGGCGAGCGCGAGCGAGAAGGCGACGGTCGCAGCCCACGCCCCCCTGGAGATAGCCCGCTGGTCGTCGCCTGCTCCGTCGGACGACGGTGGCGTGCGGCCGTCCGCGACGGCGGCCTGCGCCTCGGCCGAGATCCCGAGCGCGCGGAGCCCGAGCGACAGCGACTGGACGAGCGCCACGACGCCGCGCACCACCGGCAAGCGCAACCAGCGACGCCGAGCCGCCGGGTGTTCGAGCTCGTAGCACCACACCTCGATCGGTCCGCTGTCGGCGCTGTCGGGACGCTGGGGGTCGGCCAGACGAACGGCCACCGCCCAGTGGTTGACGCCGCGCATCATCACGCCCTCGAGCACCGCCTGACCGCCGACGGGCGCGTCGCCCGATGCTTCGCCGCCGGGCGGGCACGCACGAGCCACCCCCTCGTCGCTAGCCGACTTCGCCGTCCCGTCGATCGCTGCCGCCCGCTCGTTCACGCTCGCCTCGCTTGCTCTCCGACCATCGTAGAGCCCGCTCGCCCCCCGCTCGGCGACGGTGCATCATTAGCCCTGCATGGCGAAGTGGGACGAAGCCAGCGCAGCGGTCGAGGACTACGTCAAGTCGATCTACGTGCTGCAGTCGCGTGCCGAAGACGGCACGGTGACGACGACCGCGCTCGCCGAGCGGATGGGCGTCACGCCGGGTTCGGCGTCGGCGATGGTCCGGCGCCTCGCCGAGCAGGGTCTCGCGCGCCACGAGCGCTACCGGGGGGTGCAACTGACCGCCGAGGGCGAGCGCCTGGCGCTCGAGGTGCTGCGCCACCACCGCCTCCTCGAGCTCTATTTGGTCGAGAAGCTGGGTATCCCGTGGGACAAGGTGCACGCCGAAGCTGAGGTGCTCGAGCACGTCCTCTCGGACGAGCTCGAGGAGGCGATCGCGCGCAAGCTCGGCCACCCCACGCACGATCCGCACGGCGACCCGATCCCCACGCCCGACGGCCACGTCGACGAGCCGCCGACGCTCAGTCTTGAGCGCCTCGAACCGGGTGCGCGGGGACGGTTCGTGCGTATCTCCGATTCCGACCCGGCGATGCTCCGCTACCTCGCCGAGCGGGGGATCAAGCCCGGCGACGAGTTCGAGGTCGTCGACCGCCAGCCGTTCGGCGGACCGCTGTTCGTGCGCTTCGGGTCGACGGTCCACGCTCTCGGCGGCGATCTCGCGCGCTCGATGCGCGTGCTGTTGCACCGCGCGGACGCTCAGTCGCGAAACGAAGTCAGCGACTGACGGGCGGCGGACACACCTTCGCGAGCGTGTTGTCGCCCTCGTTCAGCTCGCGCACGACTCGTCCGGGGTCGACGGTGGCAGTCACGACGCTGCCCGCCGGGCACGGCGGCCCGAACGTCGCGAGCTCGTGTACCGACCCTGGTCGCAGTGCCGGTACCGCGACAGTTCCTTGCCACGGTCCGGCGACGATCGTCGCGGTGGTCGGGGCCGATGGCGCACTCCCCGCGTTCCTCACGACCACCTTGTAGAGCCCACCGCCCCGGATAGCGAGCGACACGGGGCGCAGGTTGGGCAGCGCGGGTGGCACCCTGCACACCGGCGAGAGCCGCTTCGCGCTCGCGAGTGGGTCCCCGCGACGGTCGCGCCAGACGACGTCGACCCGCACCCGGTATTTGCGCCCGGGGCGAAGGCGCCTGTACTTGCGGTCGACGACTAAAGCGCTCGCCCCAGGCGTCGACCACAGCCAGCGCGCCGGCCGCACACCTACCGCTCGCCACGGTTTGCCGTCGCGGCGCTCGAGCAGCGCCACGCGCACGCCGACGCGCACGCTTCCCGCGAGCCGCTGCGCCCGCACCTCGAACGTCGCCGCGCGTTTGCGCGGCAAGCACTCGCGCAGCGCGACCGTCGCGCGCGCGTCGTCGGGAGCGAGGACCGCGACCGGCGCCGCTGCGCGCACGTCGCGTGGCGCGGCGTCCGCTGCGGCGGCGTCCTGGCCCGCGAAACTCGCAACCGACCCAGCGACGATGCCCAGAGCCGCCAGCGCTCCGACGAGCCGCCCGAAACGCTGTAGCTGCGCTTCCATGCGCCTTACAAAACAACCGCGGCGCCGCGCAGTTGCGCAGCAGGCTCGCGGCGCGCCGCTCAGCGTGCCTTCGCTTGGGCGGCGCGGCTGCGCGCGACCTTGCGCCGGAAGCGCTCGACGCGACCGCCGGTGTCAACAAGCTTCTGCTTGCCGGTGTAGAAGGGATGGCAGTTCGAGCAGATCTCGACGTGGATCTCGCTCTTCGTCGAGCGCGTCCAGAACTCGTTGCCGCAGGTGCAACGGACGTGCGCCGGTCCGTACTCCGGGTGGATCCCCGCCTTCATTGCGTCAGCGAGTGTACCGCGCCGGACGCTCCCGCCGCACCCCGCGCATTCGCCGCGCCAGATAGCGCAGACGTAGCAGCCATGAACGAGGCCGGCGGAAGCTGGCCGGTGGCGGCTGCTGGGCGCGCACCAGCGCCACCCACCGGTCGAGCGGCAACGTCCCCTCGATCAAACGCGCGAGCGCCGAAGTAACGGGGGCGTCGAGTCCCTCGCGCTCGATCGCCCGCGCGAGCAGGCGCACCGTGTCGAGCGCCTCGACCGCCTGCCCCACCTGCTGGGGTATCTCGCTGGCCGGCACGCCACGGGCGAGCAGCTCGCCGGCGGTGCGGTTCCGCGAGCTCGGCGCGAGCGCCGTGGCGACGAGATCGCCGGTGCCGGCGCGACCGACGAAGGTGCGCGCATCGGCACCGCGGCGCTCGGCGAGGGCGAGCACCTCGCGGAAGATGTCGGCGGCAGCCATGCCGGCGGCGTTCAAACCCTGCTCGCGTGTCGCGCCGACGGCGACCGCAGCGGCGTTTTTCGCCACCCCGGCGAGCTCGACCCCCGCCGGGTCGGCCGAGACCTCGCAAACGACACCGGCAGCCTGGAAGACCGCCGCCACCGAGTGGGCGAGCGAGGCCGACCACGCCGCGCAGACAAGCCCGGCGCCCGCTTCCACCATCTCGCGCGCGTGGGCCGGCCCACCGACACAGGCGATGCGGTCGCGGCCGAAGTGCTCGGCGAGCAGAGTGGTGGGTGGCGTGCCGTCGGGCGGAACGAGCCCTTTGACGAGCGAGACCACACCCGCATGGCCGGGGACCTCGCTGCCTGCGAGCGCGCGCGCGACCTCGCCGACAGCGCGCGACGGGACGGCGAGAAAGACCAGGTCGGAGCGGGCTAGAGCCTCCTGCCAGCCGCCTTCCAACGCGGCCACACGGACGCCCTGCGGTAGCGCCACGCCAGGCAGGTAGCGGCTGTTCTCGCGCTTCTCTTTGAGCTCGGCGGCCTGCGCGAAGCTGCGCGCCACGAGCGTGGCGCGCAGCCCGGCACGGGCCAACAGAACCGTCACGGCGGTGCCGAAGGAACCGGCCCCGACGACCGCCGCACGCCGGAAGTTGTCACCGCGTAGACGAATGGCGCGAGGCTACCGATCGGACCGCGGCGTGAGCTTCGCGCGCGGCGGGTAAAAGCAGCTCGAGAGACAGCCGCGAGCTGCTGGTCGCAACGGAGGGAGGAACGGCATGCGACTGCGAGACCTGATGACACGCGATCTGCCCAGCGCAGCCCCTGACGACACCATCGGCGAGGCCGCTCGCAAGATGGTCGCCGGCGACGTCAAGGCGCTTCCGGTGTGTGCCGAGGGGCGGCTCGTGGGGATCCTCACCGACTGGGACGTCACGCGGGCGGTGGCTGCCAGTGCGTCGCCGACCACTGAGCCCGTCGCACGCTGGATGAGCGAGCAGCCGGTAGCGGCACCGCCCGACGCGCTCCTGACCGACGCGTCCGAGTTGATGGCTCAGTACCAGATCCACCATCTGCCGGTGGTGCGCGACGGCATGGTCGAGGGAATGGTGCACCTCGACGTCGACTGGAACCGACTCGGCGAGGCCGGGATGCCCGCGCCGAGCTTCCAGAGCCGGATCTAGCGCGGCCTGATCAGGTGACCTGGTAGTTCGGCCCGTCGCCGCCCTCGGGCGGTGTGAGCCGCCCGCCCTTAGCGGTAATGGCGCCGCACTGCACGCAGTTCGACGGCGTCACCTTGACGTTCACGAGCTTCTTGCCGTCGAGTTTGCCGTCGACGCGCGCCGCCTCGAGCTCCTCCTCGGGCACCTCGTAGACCTGCGCCGGGCACATGTTCTGCCACATCAACGCCACCTCGAGCGGCACAGGGTTGGCGATGCGGATGTGGTTCGGTGCGTCGTCGCGGGTCGCGTTACCCGAGAGAAAGACCGAGTCCAGCTTGTTGAAGGTGAGTTGGTTGTCGGGCTTCGGATAGAGCTTGTCGCGATCGCCGATGAAGACGGGGACGGTGGAATCGTCGTGCGTCTCCCAGTGCCCACCTGGGATCCGGCCCTTGGTGATGAGCATCGCGTTCGAGATCGCACCGCCGATGAAGAACCCTTTGGCGAAGGGCTGGCGCATGTTGCGGACCTCGTAGAGATCCTTCTCGATCTCGGACTCGCGCACGCGCCGCTCGTACCCAGAGAGGTCACGCGCCGAGCCGGTCTGTTTGAGCGCCTCGTAGATCGCCTCGGCGGCGAGAATCCCCGACAGCATCGCGTAGTGGATGCCCTTGAGCCGCGGCACGTTGACCATTCCGGCCGAGTCGCCGGTGATGCACATGCCCGGCGCCCAGAGACGCTTGGGCATCGCCCAGTAGCCGCCCGACGGGATCGTCTTGGCACCCCAGGCGATGCGCTTGCCGCCCTCGATGATGCCGCGCACGAGCGGGTGCGTCTTGAGCAGCTGGAGCGTGTCGTGCACCGAGAAGGTGGCGTCCTTGTAGTCGAGACCGGCGACGAACCCGAGCGAGACCTTGTCCTCGCCCATCGGGTAGATGAATGAACCGCCGAACTCGCCGTACTTCGCCCGGTAGCGGAGCGGCCACCCCATGGTGTGGATGACACGGTCGAGCGGCTGCTTGACCTCCCACACCTCCTTGACGCCGAGCTCCCACTGCTGGGGATCGTCGGAGCCGAGCCCGAAGTAGCGGATCGCTGCCCCGGCGAGGTGGCCCTGCGTGCCCTCGCAAAGCACCGTGGCTTTGGCGACCACGTCGGAACCCGGCTCGAAGTTGCCGAGCTCCTTGCCTTCGCGGTCGCGGCCCTTGTCGCCGGTGCGCACGCCGACTACCTGTCCGTCCTCCACGAGCAGCTTCACAGCCGCCGTCTCGGGGAGGATGTAGGCGCCGAGCTCTTCCGCCTTCTCGGCCAACCAGCGACCGAGCTGAGCCACCGAGGTGACGTGGTTGCCGTGGTTGCGGAACGGCGGCGGCGTGGGCTTGAGAGGCAGCGCCCGCTTCGGCGTGAGGAGATAGACCGCGTCCTTGTCGACCGGCCCGTAGGTCGGCCACTCCGACTCGGGCAAGTCGGGGAACAGGCGGCGCATCGCCGTCGGACGCATCATCGCGCCGGAGAGCAGGTGCGAGCCGCAGGTCTTGCCCTTCTCGATGATCGCGATCGGCACCTCGCCGAGCGACTCGAGCAGCTTCTCGTCCTCGGCCAGGAGCTGGCCGAGTCGGATCGCACACGACAACCCGGCGGGACCGCCGCCGACGATCGCGACCCCGACCTCGATGCGCTCGTCGGGGGAGTCGGTCGGCGCTCCGACGAACTCCTTCGCCGGGTCGACCTTGGGCGGGAACTCTGCCGGCGCGCTGGCCATGACGTTACGCCCCGCCGTTCTTGCGTGCCCGGACCGCCTCGATCAGCTTGGGCACGATCTTGTGCAGGTCGCCGACGACACCAAGGTCGCAGAACTCGAAGATCGGCGCGTTGGGATCCTTGTTGATCGCGACGATGTTCTCGGAGTTCTGCATACCGACCTTGTGCTGGATCGCGCCGGAGATACCCGCCGCCAGGTAGAGCTTCGGTGCCACCGTCTTGCCGGTCTGACCGATCTGGGCGGCGTACGGGTACCAGCCAGCGTCGACGACAGCGCGGGTCGCGGCGACGGCACCGCCCATCAGCTCGGCCAGCTCCTCGAGCATGCGGAACTTGTCCGCCTCGCCGAGACCGCGACCGCCGGCGACGATGATCTCGGCGTCCTCGATGTTGACGTCGGCGCCGCGCTGCTCGCCGCGCTTCACCATGCGCGCCTTCTGCGAGTGCGCCTCGAACTGGACATCGACGTCGATCACCTCGGCCGGACCGCCGTCACGCTCGACGGCGTCGAAGGCGTTCAAGCGGCCGATCACGATCCCGGGCGTGCCGACGTAACCGGAGTCGACGAGCGCCGAGTCCTGCAGCACCGGACGGGTGGCGATCAGTCGCCCGTCCTGCACCTTGACCTCGGTCACCTCCATCACCACGCCAGCGCGCAACCGCGCCGATAGACCGGCGCCGACCTCGAACCCGAGCAGACCGCCGCCGAAGAGGGCGTAGTCGTAGCCCTGCTCGGTGATCACCTTGGCCATCGCGTCGACGACCGGCTGGGCGAGCCCCTCGGGGCCCCGGACGCGGTAGACCTTCTTGGCGCCGTAGCGGCCTAGCGAGGCGCAGAGCTCGTCGGTGAGGTCGTCACCGCCGACGACCACCGCAGCCGCTTCGCCACCGAGCTCGGCGGCGAGCTTCGCGCCCTCGGAGACCGCTCCGAGCGAGTTCTTGTTGAAGGCGCCCTGGTAGTGGAGTGCGTAGGTGAGGATCCCGCTCATGCCAAAAGCTTCCTTTCCTCGAGCCAGGCGATGATCTTCTGGACGGTCTCGTCGGTGTCCTCGTCCTCGATGATCTCGCCGGCCTCCTTCTGGGGAGGCGGATTGATCGCGAGGACTTCGGTGCGCGAGCCCTTCTCGCCGACGTACTCGGGGTCGATGCCCGCATCGGCGGCCGACAGCTTCTCGAGCGGCTTCTTCTTCGCGCCCATGATCGCCTTGAGCGACGGGTAGCGCGGCTCGTTGATCGCGTCGCCGACCGAGATCACTGCCGGCAGCTCGACCTCGACGGTGTCGTAGCCGTACTCGGCCTGGCGCTCGCAGATCAGCTTGCCGTCCTGCACCTCGATCGCGATCACCTGCGTGAGCGATGGCATCTTCAGGTGCTCGGCGACGACCGCGCCGACCGTGTAGCACTCGCCGTCGTCGGACTGCTGCCCGAGCAGCACGAGATCGGGCTGCTCGCGCTCGAGCACCTTCGCGAGCGCGTAGCCGGTTGCGCAGACGTCGGAACCGGCGAGCGCCGGATCGGTGAGGTGGATCGAGCGATCGGCACCGAGCGAGACGGCCTTGTGGAGCGTGCGGAAGGCGCCCTCCGGGCCCATCGTCACGGCGACGATCTCGTCGACCTGGACCTTGCCACCCTCGCGCAGCTGCATCGCAGCCTCGATCGCGTGGGTGTCGAAGGGGTTGAGCTGGGTCTCGCCGGAGCGGTCGAGGCGCTTGGTTTGCGGGTCGATGCGCTTCTCGACCGCCGCGTCGGGTACCTCCTTGACGAGGACGCAGATCTTCACGGGCGATCTCCTTCGGGTCGCTGTCGCAAATCAGGTTCGTGTTGCGGCGGCGCAGTGAGCGCGCGGAATCTTACCGCGCTCTTGACTG
>BEIR01000033.1 GCA_002898855.1 bacterium HR41 | reverse complement strand
CCGCCAGCTCGAGGCGATGGTGCTCCTCGAGGGAGCCCTGGTTCGAGCCCCGAACCCACTCACCCTCGGCGGCGTAGGGGCCACCGAGGCGGCGAACCCGCAGCTCCACCGTCTCGAACCCCTGGCCGGGGAGACCGTAGCTGCCGCCCGTGCCCTCAGCGATCAGCTCTTCGCTCATGTTGTGCCCTCCGCGGTTTGATGCTTGCCATACGCTTGCCAAACGTCCTTCTCGGGTTCGGCAGGCTTCGGAGGGCCCCGACACAACCCCGCGTTTTGCAGGGGCTTTGCGAGTGGGCGGCGCCGGACTCGAACCGGCGACCTCCTGCTTGTAAGGCAGGCGCTCTACCAGCTGAGCTAACCGCCCGCGGGGCCACCGAGGGTAGCGCGCCCGGCCCGGCGAGCGCGCCCAGCGCCTCACGAGCAAGGGTCCCTACGATCCGGCGCGTGGACAGGCGGCTCTTCATCCGTGCGCTGGCGGCGCAAGGCGTTCTCGTTCTCGCGCTCTTCGCCCTGCTCGTCGCGCTGCCCCTGCCGGAAGGCTTTTTCCGCAGTTGGGGCTACGTCACCGGGCCCCTCGCCTGGGCGCTCTGCGCGCTTGTCAGCGCACGCATCCTTCGCTTGCCGGTCGCCTTCGCGCTCTTCTGCGCCCTGGCAGGGGGCGTCGCCGGCGCGCTCGTCTTCCTCGCCGCCACCCATTGGGCGGGGATGGTGGCGGCGCTGCTCGTCTTCGCCGCCTCCTGCGCCGGCTACCCCGCCTTCGTCGACGAGCGGACCGGCGGCTGAGCGTCGCCCGACCTGCGGCACCAGGTCGTAGCGCGGCCACCGTGAGCGGCCGTGAGGGGACGCGAGCGGCCGTGAGCGGCCACCGGCCGCCCCGCAGCCCACGGCGGCCACCGGCTAGACTCTCGCCCGCTCGAAGGGAAGTATCCCCGACGGGTGGCGTGCGTCAGCACGGTCGCGCCTGTCCGCGCGGCCCGGCGCCACCGGCCCAAGCGGCGGGAGAAACCTTCTCCGGTTAGCACGCACGACCAGAGGAGGAAGCTGCTTCGTGAGCCCACTCGCCGCCGGTCTCGAGCTACCCGTAGCCGCCAGCGAGGCGACCAAGATCGGAACCGATCTCGACGTTCACGTCGGCGCCTGGGCGCTGCTCGCGGCGCTCGTCGTGGCGATGATCGTCGTCGACTTCGCGATCTTCGGCCGCGGGCGGCGCGAGGTGACGCTGCGCGAGTCGGTGATCTGGTCGATCGGTTGGCTGGTCTTAGCGCTCGCCTTCGCCGGCGTGATGGCCGCCTGGCAAGGGCGTGCGGCGGGGGCCGAATACCTGGCCGGCTACATCGTCGAGCGCTCGCTCTCGCTCGACAACATCTTCGTTTTCGCTGTCATCTTCGGCTACTTCGCAGTGCCCGTGGCGGTGCAACCGCGGGTGCTCGCGTGGGGAATAGCGCTCGCGCTAGTGCTGCGGCTCGTGTTCATCGTCCTCGGCGCCGCGCTCCTCAACGCCCTCCACATCACCTTCTACGCCTTCGGTCTGCTCCTCCTCTACACCGCCTGGAAACTCTTCCGCCACGAAGAGACCGAAATCGACCCCGAGCACAACCCGGCGCTGCGCGTCGTGCGCAAGCGCATCCCGATGACCGCCGACTACCGCGGCCACCGGCTGCTCGTGCGCGAGGGCGGCCGCCGGCTCGCCACGCCGCTCGTCGCCGTGTTCGTCGTGATCGCGACTACCGACATCGTCTTCGCGATCGACTCGATTCCGGCGATCTTCGCGATAACCACCGAGCCATTCACCGTCTTCGCAGCCAACGCCTTCGCGCTTCTGGGGATGCGCGCCCTCTACTTCGCGGTGGCGGGGCTGATGTCGAAGTTCGTGTACCTCTCGCAGGGTCTCGCCATCATCCTCGGCTACATCGCGGTGAAGATGCTGCTCGTCGACGTCTGGCACCCGCCGATCTGGCTCTCGCTGATCGTCATCTGCGTAGTGCTCAGCGCCACAGCCTGGATCTCGCTGCGCTTCGGACCAAAGCCCCCCGACCGCGCCGACCCTCAGCGGCGCACGGAGCCACCTGTCGCAGCCGGGTAGGCGTGAGGCGCGCGCCGCTCCGGCTCGCTCCCGACGGGCGGAGTGGGCCACAGTCGCAGCGAGCCGGACGTCGGTCGCAGCGACCAAGCGCTGCGCGCGAGACCCAGCCGCGAACAGTAGGGGCGACGGGATTCGAACCCGCGACCTCCGGCTTGAAAGGCCGGCGTCCTAGGCCTCTGGACCACGCCCCCGGGGTGCGCCAAGTCTAGGTGTTCCGGTCCCGAGCGGACCGCCCCGGGACGGCTAGCCCGCGCGCGGAGCGACGTCGGGGGTGCGCCCGGGCGTGGCCCCCCGGGCGTCGCGTCGCCTCGCAACCGGACGGGCCACCGGACGCAGAGCAAGTGGGCCGCCTGGGACTCGAACCCAGAACCACCGGGTTAAAAGCCCGTTGCTCTACCAATTGAGCTAGCGGCCCGCCGCGATGCTAGACGGTCGCGGGCGGAACCGTTGCGTCGGGCGCGCCCGCGGCGCGACGCGCACCGTGCCACCGCTCGCCGGCCGCGCGCACCGCACCGTTTGCCGACGCGCTTTCTGGCACGTCGAGGATCGCGTCGATCAAGCCCGGGAAGCGCGCCTCTAGATCGTCGACACGCAGCGAAACGAGCCGCTTGCGGCCCTCCGGACGAGTGCGCACCACCCCCGCTTCGCGCAGAACGCGCAGGTGGTGCGACAGCGTCGCGCGCGACAAACCGAGCTCGAAAGCGCCGCACGGAAGCTCGCCGCCGTCGGCACGCAACGTGCGCACGATCGCGAGCCGCGCCGGATCGCTCAAAGCGTGCAGAACGTCGGCCAGCTCGATGCCCGCCCGCGGCGGGTGGTGCGGCTCCCTCATCGCCGGGCCTCCAAGGACATGCGGGCACGATCCTAGCCCGCGCGAGCCGCCGTCCCGACGCGCTCACCGCGACAGCCGCCCGGCGCGCGCCGCTCACCATGTCGATCGCCCGCCGACACAGCGCGCCCGGAAACGCGGCGCGGGCCGCCCCGAACCTCGCGACCGCTCAGTGCTTGAAGTGACGACGGCGCGTGAACACCATCGGCACTCCGCGGCGGTCGCAGGCGGCGATCACCTCGGGATCGCGCTGCGACCCGCCGGGCTGGATGATCGCCTCGATACCGGCATCCATCGCCAGCTCCGGCCCGTCGGGGAACGGGAAGAAAGCGTCCGACGCCATCACCGCGCCGCTCGGGTCGAGCCCGGCGATACGCGCCTTGTCGAGCGCGATCCGCACCGAGTCGACACGACTCATCTGCCCCGCGCCGATCCCCACCGTAGCGCCGTCCCGAGCGAGCACAATCGCGTTCGAACGCACGTGCTTGCAAACCCGCATCGCGAACAACAGGTCGCCCCACTGCTGCTCGCTCGGCCGCTGGCGGGTGACGACACGCATCTGCTCGCGCGGCTCGAGCCCGGTGTCGCGGTCCTGTACCAGGATTCCGCCGCGCACACGCTTGAAATCGTGCTCGCCGGCGACCGGCCGGCGACGCTCCTGGTTCCAGAGGATGCGGACGTTCGCTTTGCGCATCAGGATCTCGAGCGCCGCGTCGTCGTAGCCGGGCGCGAACACGAGCTCCACGAACAGCTCGTGCAAGCGCTTGGCGAGATCCTCGTCGACCGGCCGGTTGAAGCAGTAGACGCCCCCGAAAGCGCTCTGGGGATCGCACTCGAGAGCGCGCTCGAACGCCTCGCGCAAGGTCGCGCCGACCGCGCACCCGCAGGGGTTGTTGTGCTTGATGATCGCCGCCGCCGGCACCTCGAACTCCTCGACCAGGCGGCGACCGGAGTCGAGATCGAGAAGGTTGTTGAACGACAGATCGCGGCCGTGCAGCTTCGACACCATCGACAACAGGTGGCTGCGAGTGCCGACCTCGGCGTAGTAGGCCGCACGCTGGTGCGGGTTCTCGCCGTAGGCGAGATCGAGCACCTTCTCGAAAGCAACGGTGGTGTGTTGCGGGAACCCCTCCTCGCGCCCGCTGAACCAGCGCGAGATCGCCGCTTCGTAGCGGGCGGTGAAAGCAAACGCCTCGGCGGCCAACGCCTCGCGCGTGCGGAACGAGATCGCACCGTCCTGCTCGCGCAGCTCCTCGAGAACGGCGTCGTAGCTTTCGGGCGAGACGACGACCGCACAGAAAGCGTGGTTCTTGGCAGCGGCGCGGATCAGCGTCGGCCCGCCGATGTCGATGTTCTCGATGATCTCGCTGTCGGGCACGCCGCGCCGGCTCGACACGCGCTCGAACGGATACAGGTTCACGCAGACCAGGTCGATCGGCTCGATGCCGAGCTCCCGCAACGTCTCGGCGTGCTCGGGCTCGGAACGCACGGCCAGGATCCCCGCGTGGATGCGCGGGTTGAGCGTCTTCACGCGACCGCCGAGGATCTCGGGAAAGCCGGTGTAGTCCTCGACGTCGCGAACCTCGATACCGGCGCGACGCAACTCCGCCGCCGTGCCACCCGTCGACACGATCTCGATGCCGAGCTCGCACAAACCACGCGCGAAATCGACGATTCCGCGCTTGTCGGACACGGTCAAAAGAGCACGCCGCACCCGCACCTCGTCGGGAACGGCGGGCACTGCTGTCGTCGGTTCACGCTGCTCGGACATCGCTCGTATCGAACTCTCTCGCGCTCACACGTCTTGGGCGACGTGGACGATCCGGGGGCTTCGCTCGTCGGGACGCACCGCGCCGCGGGCGATCAACCGCACCGCCTCGGGCAGGAGCCGGTGCTCGACCGCGTGGATGCGCTCCTCGAGCTCCGACACGTCGCGAGAATACGGGACCGGCACCGCCTCTTGCAGGATGATCGGCCCGGTGTCGACACCCTCGTCGACGAAGTGCACCGTGACGCCGGTGACCTTCACCCCGTACTCGAGCGCCTGTTCGATCGCTCTCGTACCCGGAAAGGCCGGCAAAAGCGCCGGGTGGACGTTGACGATACGCCAGCGGAAGCGGTCGACGAACTCGGCAGAGAGGATCTCCATGAAGCCAGCCAGCACCACCAGATCGACCGCGCGCTGGGCGAGCCAGTCCCCGAGCGCGCGGTCGCGAGCGGCACGGTCGGCATAGCTCGACGACGAAAACACCGCAGTCTCGATGCCGGCGCGCCGCGCCCGCTCGAGCCCCTGGGCGTCGGCACGGTTGCTGGCGACGGCGACGATCTCGATCCCTTCGCGGCGGTGGATGCGATCGATCAGCGCCTGGAGGTTGGTCCCCCGTCCCGACACGAGCACACCGACGCGAAACGCCACATCGGAATCATGACCGCTCGCCTAGCCTCAGCGCCCGCAGCCGCCGACCGCCGCCACTCAGCCGCGAACGACCGGTAGCTCTTCGAGCGCGTACTTGCCAACCTTGCGGCGCTCGGTGTCGGCGATCGGGTACTCGCCGCTGAAACACGCGTCGCAATGGTGCGATCGCGCCTTGCCGATCGCCTCGTAGAGGCCCTCTAGCGACAGATAGGCGAGCGAGTCACAGCCGAGCTCGCGGGCGATCTCGTCGACGTCGCGGCCGTGAGCGATCATCTCCTCGCGCGTCGACATGTCGATCCCGTAGTGGCAGGGATGGCGGATAGGCGGCGACGAGATCCGCAGGTGGATCTCGCGCGCACCGGCGTCGCGCAGCATCGTGACGATCTGGCGCGTCGTGTTGCCGCGCACAATCGAGTCGTCGATCACCACCAGCCGCTTGCCCTCCACCACCTCGCGGAGCGGGTTGAACTTCATCCGCAAACCGTGGCGGCGCAGCTCCTGGCCCGGCTCGATGAACGTGCGCGCTACGTAACGGTTCTTGATCAGACCGTCGTCGCGAGGGATCCCCGACGCTGCCGCGAATCCAGCGGCGGCGGCGTTGCCCGAGTCGGGTACAGCAACCACGAGGTCTGCCTCGACCGGCGCCTCGCGCCACAGGATCTCGCCCATCCGCCGCCGCGCGACCTGGGTGCGGACGCCTTCGAGAACCGAGTCGGGGCGCGCGAAGTAGATGTGCTCGAAAACGCAGAAAGCGCGCCGCGGAGCGGTCGCTACGCGCTGCGACTCGAGCCCCTGTTCCGACAGCACGACCATCTCCCCCGGCTCGACCTCGCGTTCGAGCTCGGCGCCGATGATGTCGAACGCGCAGCTTTCGGACGCCACGCACCAGCGCTCGCCGAGACGCCCGATCGCCAGCGGCCGCAAGCCGTACGGGTCGCGGAAAGCGACGACACGGTCGCCGGTGAGAACGACGGTCGAGAACGCGCCCTCGAGCCGCGGCACCACCTCGGCCACTGCCTCCGGCACGCTCGCCGCCGGGTGGCGGGCGATCAGGGCAGCGATGATCTCGGAGTCGGAGGTGCTTGTAAAGGTCGCGCCGGCGGCGCTCAGCTCGGCGTGGAGCTCGACAGCGTTGGTGAGGTTGCCGTTGTGGGCGAGCGCCAGGCGGTGGCGGTCGGCCCGCCACACCGGCTGGGCGTTCTCCCAGCGCGGCGAGCCGGTAGTCGAGTAGCGCACGTGTCCGATCGCCGCGTCTCCGGTGAGGGCCCGCAGCTTCTCGTCGGTGAAAACTTGCGAAACCAAGCCAAGGTCGCGGACGGTCGTGATCTCGCCGCCCTCGCAGGCCGCGATCCCCGCCGACTCCTGCCCGCGGTGCTGGAGCGCATAGAGGGCGAAGTAGGCGAGTCGGGCGACGTCACGGCCCGGTGCGTAGACCCCGAAGACGCCGCACTCGTCGCGCGGACCCTCGCGCTCGCGAACGTTGTCGTGAGAAGCCATCTGGCGGCGGCCGAAAGCTGGCGGGCCGACCCGGAGCTGGCCCGCGCCGTCGAGATTACCAATGGCTCCCGGTGCCACCGGCGGCCGCGCGCCGCCGGCTAGGCGCGTTCGAGCGCGTCGCGAAGCGGCTGCGCCCAGACGCGTTCGAGCTCGCGGCGGGCGATCGCGATCTCGCCGGTGGGCGCGACGACCCGCAACGTGGCCTCGTCGCCGCCTGTCGTCACGGTGCCGATCACGGTACCGATCTCGCCGACGACGTGGCGGGGACCGGAGACGATGAACCAGCCTGGCGCCTCGCCGAAAAGCTCGTCGTCGTCGAGCGCCGGCAGTTCGACGTCGGCCCCCCGGCCGCCAGCCAGCACGCACTCGGCGAGAGCCACCAACAGACCCCCTTCGGCGACATCGTGGGCGCTCGCCAGCGCGCCGCTGGCAGCGAGCTCGCGCACGCGCTGGATCGTCGCGACAGCAGCGGCGGCGTCGAAATCGTCGAGCCCTTCCGGCAACCCGTACCCGTAAAGACGCGCGAGCTCCGAGGCTCGTAGCGAGCGCCTGCTACCCGCCGGACCGACGAGCGCTATCGCGTCGCCGGGGTTCGCGAAGCCGAGGCACGGGACTTGCGCGGCGTCCTCGACGAGACCGACGAGCCCCACGATCGGAGTCGGCAGGATCGGCCCCTGTTCGCTCTCGTTGTAGAGCGAGACGTTGCCGCCGACGACGGGAATGCCAAGCGCGCGACAGGCGTCGGCCAGCCCTTGGACCGCGTGCTCTAGCTGCCACGCCGCGTGCGGGCGCTCGGGGTTACCGAAGTTGAGGCAGTTGGTCAGACCGAGCGGCACCGCGCCGACGCAGGCGAGGTTGGCGGCGCACTCGAGCACGGCGTGGAACGCCCCGCGGTAGGGGTCGGCGGCTACGCGCCAGCCGTTGCCGTCGGTGGCGGCAGCGACAGCCCGGCGGGCGCCGCTCGCAGGATCGACGAGCAGAACGGCGGCGTCGGCCTCGCCGGGGCGGCGGACGGTTCGCGCCCCGACCAGCCAGTCGTACTGCTCGAAGACAGCGAGCCGCGAGCAGACGTTGGGGCTAGCGAGCAGCGCCAGAAGTTTGGTGGCGGGATCGGCTTCGGGCGCGACGACCGCCGGCGGGGGATCGTAGAGCGTTCGCGGTGGGCGCTCGCCGCGAAGGTCGTAGGCGGGGCACTCGTCGACGAGCAGCGCCGCGGGTATCTCGCCCACCAGCCGCCCGTCGTCGAAAACGCGCAACTTGCCGGTCGCAGTCACCTGGCCGATCGCGGTCGCTCGCACCTCGTGGTGTGCGCAGATCGCCTCGACCTCGGCCACGCGGTCGGGCTCGACGACGCACAACATGCGCTCCTGGGACTCGGAGATCATCACCTCGAACGGCTCCATGCCCGGTTCGCGGAGCGGCACGCGCGCAACGTCGATGTCGATCCCGACGCCGCCCTTGGCGGCCATCTCGGCCGCACTCGACGAAAGACCAGCGGCCCCCAGATCCTGCAGCGCCACCAACAGCCCGCGCTCGGCCAGCTCGAGACAGCACTCGATCAGCTTCTTCTCCTCGAACGGGTCGCCGATCTGCACGCTCGGCCGCTTGTCTGCCGCGGACTCGTCGAGGTCGGCGCTCGCCAGTACCGACGCGCCACCGATACCGTCCCGCCCGGTGAGAGCGCCGAGCAGCAGCACGCGGTTGCCGGGACCGGCAGCTGCGCTGCGCAGAAGCTGTTCGCGCCGAGCGATGCCGACGCACATCGCGTTGACGAGACAGTTCTGCTCGTAGGCGCGGTCGAAGTAGATCTCGCCGCCCACGGTCGGCACCCCGACAGCGTTCCCGTAGTGGGCGATACCGCGCACCACGCCGTCGAGCAGGTAGCGCGTACGCGAGGAGGCGAGATCGCCGAAGCGCAGCGAATCGAGCACCGCGACTGGTCGCGCACCCAGCGCCAGCACATCGCGGAGGATGCCGCCGACACCGGTAGCGGCCCCCTGGAAGGGCTCGACCGCGCTCGGATGGTTGTGCGACTCGATCTTAAAGACGGCGACGAAACCTTCGCCGACGTCGACCGCACCGGCGTTTTCGCCTGGCCCGAGCACAAGCCGCGAACCGCTGCGCGGAAGCCGCTTAAGCAGCTTGCGCGAGTGCTTGTAGCCGCAGTGCTCCGACCAAAG